>NZ_JAPRGK010000003.1:0-256408 GCF_035726465.1 Enterococcus sp. E4-150
ATCAAGACGCCCTACACATTTGGTTTGTCTTACTTTGTTCAGTTTTCAAAGGTCTACTTCATCGGGAGTGTTTCCCGATTCGTTTTTGGCTGCCGTAGCAACTTTTATATCATATCAGAGAGACAAGCGATTGTCAACTCTTTTTTAAAAGTTTTTTTCGATTTCGTTTTTCGAAATCTTTCAGCAACTCATTTATCATAACTTATCGTTTGTTATTTGTCAAGAACTTTTTTGAAGTTTTTTTTCGATAGAATCAAGCTTCGCAAGTGGTTCTTTTTTAACGACTCAGTTATCTTATCATGTCGTTAGTAACATGTCAATAACTATTTTTTAAATTTTTTAGTAATGTGATATAACATCCACTTCAGAATCAACGCTGTTAAATTTATCATGTATTTCTTCCTTGGTCAACTATAAATTAAGCATTACTTTGTGAAATGATTTTTCGATCAATTATTATTATTCGTTATACAACCGTTTTCAACATATTTTGAAAATAAAATGCACTAAAAAACTATCTTTAGCAGAACATTTCATTGTATTTTTTGGACCAAACAATAAAAAAAGAAGTTTGAAAAAAATTCAAACTTCTTTGTTCGCTTAATCTGTATTTTAGAAGAAAGGCACTCCCTCTACTTCGTAAGTTCCAAGAACAGAGCGCATTTGACCTGGTTCTTCCCAAATATATCCTTCGCCTAATTCTTCTCTTTGATTCTTTTGTTCAGTTTCAAAGACAAACAACGGAACATTTTCCTCTTTAATATGTGTATTTGTCAATTCCATCAAACTAATCTTGCTAACATCGATATGAACTATTTCTTTTAAGAAATTAAGTATATTCGCTAAACCAGTCTTTCCTTCAGAAAGTTCCGCTAACGCAAATTCCAACTTGTCATCAATTGAATGGACCAAAAATTTTTTAGTACCATCCTCCAAATGCAACATAATTGTACCAGCAACTCTTTTGCTTGCCAAAATTTCCACCTCGATCAACTTGTTCTATGGCTTACATAAAAATTCTAGCACATTTTCAGAAAAAATACACTTTTTATTTCTTATTTTCTTTCCGTTCTAGTTCAGATAATGCTTCTTCTATCCAAATAGGTAACTGCTCCGCAATAGTGGTAAATCCGATCTTACGATTTTTATTCGTGAAATACCTTTTTCTGCGATATGGAACAGCTGGATTTGTTTTTTCTAACGTTCTTAAAGATAAACTGATTTTTTTGGAATATTCATCAATGTCGATGATCTGAACTGTTACTGGCTGTCCGACTTTTAACAATGAATGGATATTTTTCGTATAACCGGATTGTACTTCTGAAACATGAATAAGTCCTTGCGTCTCGTTATCAAGAGAAACGAATGCGCCATAAGGCTGTATCCCTGTCACTTTTCCTTCAATTATTTGTCCAATTTTATAAGTCATCTACTTCCCTCTCTTCGCATTTATCATTATACTGTAAATAGCTCAAAAAAAGAAGCGACGAAAATGACTGGAGGTCTTAAGATGATCGAATTTGATAAACAGATTTCAAGAAAAGATACAGAAAGTGTAAAATGGGACGCAATTGCTGAGACATATCAAATGGATGACTTACTTCCTTTGTGGGTAGCAGATATGGACTTCTTGTCTCCCGGTGGGGTAGCTAAAGCGTTTAGTGAATACATCAAACATGGAATCTTTGGTTATGCCACTCTGTCTGATAAACTATATCAGGCTATCATTCATTGGGAACGCCAACACCATGCTGTGGAGTTGACGAAAGAAAATATCGTTTTTACAAGTGGTGTGTTAACTAGTTTAGCTGCAGCAGTACAAACTTTTACAAAACCAGGCGATTCTATTTTGATTCATGACCCAGTTTATCCTCCATTTTCCTCTATTATAGAAACAAATCAACGTCACATCGTTCGAAGTTCTTTGCTAGAAAAAAATAATCATTTCATCATGGACTTGTCTGACATGGAGAAAAAAATCGAAGAAAACAATGTAAAAGCAATGATTTTATGCAATCCTCACAATCCTGGAGGGCGTGTTTGGAGCAAAGAAGAATTGAAACAGTTAAGCGAATTGTGTTTAAAACATCAAGTGATTCTGTTTAGTGACGAGATCCATCAAGATTTAACTTTATTCGATCATACATTTACTTCCATGCTAACGATTGATCCTAATTTAGATGATCTACTAGTTGCTTTTACTTCCGCAACCAAGACTTTCAATCTAGCTGCAATCAAAAATTCAATGGTATTTATCAAAAATCCAGAGATGAAAGCTGATTTTGAAAAACATTTAGTGATGAACCAACAGCACGAAATCAACACTTTTGGACTGATTGGAACCCAAGCGGCTTATGAGACGGGTGGAGAATGGTTAAGCCAACTGATTCCTTATCTAGAAAAAAATGTTCAAACAGTTAATCAGTTTTTTGAACAGTATCTTCCGAAAGTGAGAATAATGAACCCTGAAGGAACTTACTTAATGTGGTTAGATTTTACCGCCTATATTTCAGACGACCAAGAATTGGAGAACACTCTTGTTCGGAAAGGAAAAGTCGTATTAAATCCTGGCATCACGTTTGGTCCTTCCGGTCATGGGCATATGCGCTTGAATATTGCTTGTCCAGAAGAAACTTTACTGGAAGGACTTAATCGAATCAAGTATGCTTTAGAGACAATCGATTAAATCATTTATTCAAAATAAAAGGACGAGACCTTACTAGGTTTCGTCCTTTTTCATAATTACTCCGTACCATACCAAACTATTCTGAAATTTCAATTGTTTCAATCACTACATCATGTACAGGTCGGTCTTGTGGACCACGTTGTACATTTGCGATTTCATCTACTGTGTCCATCCCTTCTAGTACATGTCCAAAGACTGTATGTCGGAAATCTAGCCAAGGAGTTCCGCCACCTTTATACGCTTCAATGATTTCTGATGGGAATCCAGCACCTTCTAGTTGTCCAAGCATATTAGCTGGCACATTTGTGTTATTTACAATAAAGAATTGGCTTCCGTTTGTGTTTGGACCTGAATTTGCCATAGATAAAGCTCCGCGAAGGTTGAACAGTTCACGACTGAATTCATCTTCAAAACTTTCGCCATAAATACTTTCGCCACCCATTCCTGTTCCAGTTGGATCGCCGCCTTGGATCATGAAATCAGGAATAACGCGGTGAAAAATCACGCCATCATAATAACCTTTTTTGGAAAGTTCAATGAAATTTTGAACCGTCTTCGGTGCTAGTTCAGGGAATAATTGAACAGTAATGTCACCACGGTTTGTTTTGATAACAGCTTTTGGTCCTTTTTCACTTTTTAAATCTAGTTGTGGGAATGCCATATTGTTTCCTCCTAATATTTGCATACTTCATAATAATAATAACATAATACCTAACCTCTCGTAAAAATACTAGATTTGTTTTCTTTTATTTTTCATCACTAGATACATTCTATAACTTACCGTTTCGATTTCGAATTCAAACATTTTTGAGAAGCATTCTCAATTAAATTCTGCTATAGTGTGAAAAGGGAGGAATTTTTATGGAAATCTATGACATTACAATCATCGGTGCAGGTCCTGTAGGGATGTTTGCCGCTTTTTACGCAGGAATGCGCCAAGCTAAAACAAAAATCATTGACAGTCTACCTCAACTTGGTGGTCAATTAGCAACTTTGTATCCCGAAAAATATATTTACGATATTCCTGGGTATCCAGCAATAAAAGCAAGTGAATTAATCGATCAATTAGAAAAACAATTAACTACTTTTAACCATACATTCCATTTAAAAGAAGAAGTTCTCTCGCTTACTCGTGAAGACGAAGTTATCGAGATTACTACAAATAAAGGCATCCATTATTCCAAAGCAGTCATTTTAGCTTTAGGAAATGGTTCATTCCAGCCAAGAAAATTGAATTTAGATAATGCTGAATCATTTGAAAACCACGGATTGGATTATTTCGTGAATGATTTGATGAAGTATGCTGGAAAAAAAGTCGCTATTGCTGGAGGTGGTGATTCTGCTATCGATTGGGCGTTGATGTTAGAGCCTATTGCAAGCGAAGTTTACTTGATTCATCGTCGCCCGGAATTTCGTGCGCACGAACATAGTGTATCACGCTTGAAATCTTCATCTGTCAACTTGCTTACTCCCTATCTCATCGATGGATTATCAGGCAATAATGGGGAACTGACAGATATCCGGTTAAAAAAAGTGAAAAGTGACGAGACGATTGATTTGATGATTGATTCTCTGATCGTCAATTATGGATTCTCTTCTAATTTAGAACATCTTTCTTCTTGGGGACTTGATAGTACCAGAAATGCCATTACTGTAAAATCAGATATGTCTACTTCTATTCCAGGCGTTTATGCAGCTGGTGACATCTGTACCTATGAAGGAAAAGTGAAACTGATTGCTACTGGGCTCGGTGAAGCACCTACTGCAGTGAACAACGCTTTACACTATATTAATCCAAAGGAACGAACTCAGCCTGGTCACAGCACAAGCTTATACGATAAAAATCTTCGTCCTAGTTGATTTTTTATATCTCTTTGCATTTCAAGTTAAACCCGAAAGCAGTTTCTTGCATTTTTTTCATGTTCCGTTAACATGAAATAGAGAAAGAAAGAAAAAATAAAGGGGGAGCAATAATATGGTCGTCAAAACTGAGACTTTAGAAGAAAAGGCAAGAGAACTATTGAAGGAACGTGGCGTAACTGTAGAAGATATCGCACAACTTGTCATGTTTTTACAAAAAGACTATATTTCTGATTTGACTTTGGCGGATTGTACTGAAAGTGTCAACAGCGTGCTAACAAAGCGTGAAGTACATAACGCCATTATCACTGGAATCCAATTAGATATATTAGCAGAAAAGAAAAAATTGATGAGTCCGTTGCAACATATTATCGAAGATGACGAAGGCCTTTACGGTATCGATGAGATCCTAGCCTTGTCAATCGTGAATGTTTACGGTACGATCGGCTTTACGAATTATGGTTATATCGACAAGGTGAAACCTGGTATTTTAAAAGAACTAAACAGCCACGATGGCGTTCATGTCCATACCTTCTTAGATGATATCGTCGGAGCGATCGCCGCTGCTGCTGCCAGTCGATTAGCACACAAAGAACCAGAAAAAAGAAGTCGCCTTACTCAATAATTCAA
Organism: Enterococcus sp. E4-150; assembly: GCF_035726465.1. Lineage (NCBI taxonomy): Bacteria > Bacillati > Bacillota > Bacilli > Lactobacillales > Enterococcaceae > Enterococcus > Enterococcus sp. E4-150. The sequence continues at coordinate 5,177 of NZ_JAPRGK010000003.1, forward strand.
CAAAAAAAGAAAGAAAACGTCTATTTAGACGAGTTCTTTCTTTTTTGTTTGTTTCAAGCTATTTTTTCCTAAGAAAAGAAAAACAGCAAAAAATAATTCTAATAATACAAAAAATAAGATAAAGCTATGCATGAAAAATTCTTCTGGAAGTACATTGATGATTGGATCAGTAACGGGATCGAATAACCAGTCATCGTTGTTGAAAAACGTTTCATGAAAAAGGATAAAAAAGCGATCAAATCCTATCATCATGAAAAAACCGAAAACAACTGGCAGTAACATGCCGATTTGAAACGGACGAATCAACCGCCAAAGCCGATCATTCTTTTGCAAATATTTGATAAACAAAATACTCGGGATCAAAGTGATGAAAAACACAGCATAATCCACTAAAAACAAAATTTTCACTTCATAAAAGTGATGGGCTCCGCTAGCAGAAACTGGGAAATCTGGCAAGCTGAGGATGGTTTTGAAGGGATTATTGAGATAATTCATTAGGTGATCAAAATTTTTCAGTAATGTCTCTTGATCTAAAGAAGTATAATCCAAAATTTGCAAATGTCCGATATCAAATACGTATAGTGGTCGAAAGTTGATCGTCACACCAACTGCCAGACTGATCAGTGTCAGAAATAGGCTGAACAATCCAGCATATTCCATCCACTGCCATCTCGAATTTTTCATATTAGAAGCTCCATTCATCCAGTGATTGTTTCACATAGGTAGCTGGGATAGGCAACCCAGGTACATCTTCTTCTTTTGTAAAACCTGATAAAACGAGCAAAGTATCTATATTATTGCGTATCCCAGCTTGGATATCTGTTTCATAGTTATCTCCAACCATGATTACTTCTTCTTTTTGCAGCCCTAATACTTCAACGGCTTTATCCATAATGATGGCTTCTGGTTTTCCGATGTAGATCGGCGGCGTTTGGGTTGCTGTCTCTACAAAAGAGATGACTGACCCTGCTCCAGGAAGAAGGCCGCGTTCAGTAGGTATATTCTTATCTGGGTTCGTTCCAATGAAAGTAGCACCTTTTTGAATAGCAAGTGTTGCTTTAACTACTTTTTCATAGGTCAGATAATTATCTAAGCCTACCACTACATAGTCAGGAGCCTCTTCTTCCCATGTAAATCCGGCAGCTAAAATCAAGTCAATCAATCCTGCTTCTCCGATAACATAGACTTTTTTCCCTTTTCCATCTGCTTTCATAAAATCGATTGTTGCCAAAGTAGCTGTGTAGACTGTCTCTGGAGCTACATGAATGTCAAACTCATCTGCTAGACGATTAGCTACTGTTTCTGGTGACTTAGTCGTGTTATTGGTAACAAACAAGAAAGGTAATTTTCTTTTTTGCAATTCTTCCACAAATCGTTTACCGGCCGGTATGGGTTGTGTCCCACGATAAATCGTTCCGTCTAAATCAATTAAATATCCTTTATAGTCCATTCATCCACTACTCTTCCCTTTTTCTTATCGTAAATGCTGTTTTTGTTTTTTCTACTTGTTTAGGTTGTTCTTGTTTTTTTACTTTTTCAGAGGTTTTTGCTGACTCTGTTTTTCGATTTTTAATAACCGGTTTTTTGCGATTAGATGCGACTGGTCCTTTTTTCTCATCGATATACGCACGATTATGGTTTTTTTTCTTTTTTCGGCGCTGAGTTGTCTTTTCTTTTTTACCGCCGATTCTCTCGATGACAAAATACGCACAACCAAAATTGCAATATTCGTAAAGATAGTCTTCCAAGGAATCGATTCGCTGATCTGGATGCGCCCGTCGATTATCCGCTTGGAAAAATCCTTTTAGGCGTAGTTGTTCATAACCCCAATCTCCTACGATATAATCATATCGGGCTAGTACATCACTGTAACGTTCTCCAAGCTTTTCTGCATTAAATCCTTCACGATAATCGGACACAAGCCGATAATGTCTTTCACCTATCAAAAAATTACTGTCATCTAACAGTGTCACTAGCTCGCCTTTGACTTTTTCTGCTTTAGGCTCCTCAACGATTTCTTCCAAAGCAGCTGTCAGTTCTTCGGTGACTGTTGTTTCCTGTTCAGCTGATGATTTTTTCTTAGCAATTTCTGTTTTATGCTCAACGTTCTGCTGTTCATTTTGTTTTGCAGACATGCGTTCACCACCTATCTTTTTTATTATACCTTGTTTTTATTTGATTGGGTAGTGAGCTTTCAAGTAATCTCCTACCACACTTCGGATAAATTCAGGGAACAAAAATTCATTTTTTCCAGCAATCTCAATCGTTGGAAAAAATGGAACAAACATCAAATGATCTACGGTAGTAAAAGTATAATTTTTATTCAGATCGATTGGCTTGTTCTTCCAAAAGACTTGATGGTTAATAGAATCATATGTGATTCCATTATAGACCATCTGCCCAAAAATCTTACCGCGAAATCCCATTCCCTTCATAGGATAGTTACGTAAAAAGTTACGATTTTTTTCTATTTCTAAAACTAAGCGAATCAGATCATTTCCACCCAATGTGACATTTAACAAGTGCATCGGATGTGGCAACGCAGTGTGAAGCTGATCCTGATTGACCCGCCCTTTTGGAATTTCAGTTAAAAACAGACCACTGTTTAATATTGCTGCTTCCGTCTTTCCTCGTTCTTTCACCGCCTCAAGGGCGACTTGGATAAACGAATGCTCATTGAAGATATCTAGACTCAGAGAAAATGGCAAATCTGCTACTTCTTTTTCTTTTAATAATTCATGCCCACGTTCTAGATAACTATTTATTTCTTGTTCATCTTCTGTAAAAGCTGTCATTGTTTCGGTAGGGATGGCTTTGGCTGAATGCTTAAGGATTTTTTTCTCTTCATCGATGGTTAAATGGACTTCACCGACATACTGCCCGTACTTTCCAGCGGCTGCTATTTGGACATCATTGATTACATGACCTTCTCTGAATAAATGATGGGTGTGCGATCCTAAAATAACATCAATTGCTGGTATTTCTTTTGCAATTTGGAAATCATCCTGAATCCCGAGATGACTCATCAAAACTAAAACATCCACTTGTGAACGTAAATCTTCGACTAATTCTGGCAAAATATCATAAGGATTCCGTATGTCCCAGCCATTCGGATTATAAGTAAGCGGAAATGGAGCAGTAAATGCAATTAGTCCGATTTTCGTCTGGTGTTTCGTTGTAATAATTTTATATGGTTTCGTCCATGCCGGTGGCTGGAGCGTATTTTTATCGAATAAGTTATCCAGGATGATATCAAACTCAGCATGATCGTATAAATGATTCAGCTCTTCTTTGGAATTTCCTACGCCTTCATTGTTTCCTATCGTCGCTGCATCATAACCAACTTCATTCATCAGCAAGATATTTTCCTGTCCATTCGTTGCTTCTGACAATGGATGCCAACGATCCACAAAATCACCTAGATCTACTGCAATCGTTGTCGTTTTTTCTTTCTTTTCGTTTTCTCGTTTACGTTGATCCAAAAACCTTCTGATCCTTGGCCAATTTTCTAAATGAGAATGCAGATCATTCGTATGTAAAATCACTATTTTTTCCATGTACCCTCTCGCCTCTCTTTATCTTTATCATACCATAGGCAGCTTTTTCTTCCATTGAAACAAGCTCTATTTCAGAGTTTTTCCTGCCTTGAAGCAAATTGTATAAGTACAATATTCGATAAATCAGTCTGGCTAAAAAATCAGGAACATTCATTTTTACAGTACTATAAAAATAAAAAAAAACAGACCCGAAAGTCTGTTGCCGTTTCATTATAATCAGACACATGGCGGAACCTGCTTAGTGCTGCTTCCTTCCAGACCTGACACGCTTCACAAGCCCACCATTGTCCTAGCCTTTCGGCAAAGAATAGTATACCTTATTTTTCATTCGTTGACCAGTCTTTTTTTAATTTCTTTTTTCGCTGGCGGAGCTTTCGGAAAAAGTCAGTCAAAATCATCCCACATTCGTCTTCTAAAATGCCACCTTCTACATATGCTTGGTGGTTAAACCGCTCGTCCTCCAAAAGATTCATCAAGGTACCGGCTGTTCCGCCTTTTGGATCATACGCACCGAAATAAACTTCTGCTACACGAGACAAAATCATCGCGCCGCTGCACATAGGACAAGGCTCTAAGGTAACAAAAAGTGCGGCATCTTCCAAGCGCCAGCTTCCCACTTTTTCACAGGCTTCCTTGATTGCAAGCATTTCTGCATGTGTAGTAGCATCTTGCGTGGTTTCTCTAAGGTTATATCCTCTTCCAATCACTTTTCCATCCAATACAACCACTGCTCCAATCGGAACTTCATGAAGCATTTCTGCTTTCTTTGCTTCTGCCAATGCAAGGCGCATCCATTTTTCTTTTTCTACTGCATCAAGATTTGTATTTACCAATTACCCTTCCCTGCCTTTGTTTTTTCTTGTTTTACTTTAGCATATGATAAAAAGGCTGTAACTAACTTTTTTTTCTATGGTAAAATAAATACAAGAGGTGAACAAGATGAAAATGGATAAATTACTTGCTCTTTACCCACAAGCACAGAAAAAAAACTCTCCAGCATCAGAAGCGGATATCCTTTCTTTTGCAATTGATGATGCTTTTATCTGGATCAAACAAGATTCATTATCTCAACAAGAAACCAGCCTTTTGAAAGCGTTATTCCCTGTAATCAACGATCAAAAAAAACACCCATGGTATCAATATCTTTTTAAAGATGCTTCTTGTGTTCAAGAAAAAAGTTTTCGTTTGATCCAGCTTCACGTCGAATCAAAAGGAGAATTCTTAAAAAAAGAATGGCAAGATACTATTTTGGAATTATTTCGCTATTCTTCTGATTTCTTTTTTTATACAGACACAGATGCGCTCTTAGTCGAACAAATAAACCGTGATTATCTTGATGCTACTGAAATCAACGGTATTTTTCTATCTTTAGATGCTGATTTTGATACGACAACGTCTGTATTCGTTGGTTCTTTCCATTCACCTGGCACCGACCTCGTCCCTTTGTTTGCTGAAGAAAGAAAAATTTTTTTAACAGAGCAAAACAATCTTTATACTCACAGCCGTACTTTTTCTATGCAAGATGTGGCTTTACATTACTATACAAAAGATACTGTAAAAGATAGTAAGTTGATCAAAAGTTACATAGAACTGATCAAACAAAATGAAATGGAAGTGATCATTCAAGAATTATGGAATGAATTAGGCAATGTCAGCTCTGCTGCAAAAACACTGTTTCTTCATCGTAATACTCTAAAATATCGAATCGAAAAATTTCAAGAACAGTCTGGTTTCAATCTAAAAAAAGCCAACGATTTACTGTTTTGCTATCTTTTATTGATTCATGAACATAATTAAAGATAGATTAAAGGGGTTGTGACAATAATTTTGTCACAACCCCTTATTTCGAATGAATAGTGTTCAAAAGCTAGTTTCTCTTACATCATTTTTTCAACAAAATGCATTAGCCGGTCTTTTACATCTTCGGTTGAATCTTTGATCGAATCACCATAAACAGAGATTTTCTTTTTTCCTGATTTGATTTTTGCTAACATTCCCATCAAAGAATCCAAGTCACTATCTGAAAGACCATCTACGATTTCTAGTAATTTTTCATTTCCATCAAATTTGTCATAGACGAATTTTTTTACTTTCGTCCGAGTAGTCATATGATGGATCTTTTCCATTACTTTTCCCGATACAACGACTGCTGTCGCTACACTGGCAGCGGCTGCTACGCTTAATCCGATTGTTACTTTTGTTGATGTTTTCATAAGTATCAGCTCCTTTTTATCTATCTCCATCATAGCATAGACAAAAAAATAAACGAACTAATCCACTCAGTGAAATCTCAATCCTTTAGGGAAAAAGTTCTTTACTGTTCCTTTTACTTGTTTCCCAAATCCGACAGGTATCTTATCTAATACTAGCAAAACCCATCCTTGATTCCCATCACGTTGAAATGTTTCTCCTGCTGTGTAAGATTGCCATTCCTTTTGAGTGATCGGCAAGCAAGGTATATTCTCTATCTTTTTTGTAGCAAGCGCTAATGCATAGCTAGGTTCAAATCGATTCTTTTTGAAATCTCCTAAATGCAAACCTGTACGTACGACTTTTAAACCATCGAGAGAAGGGGCTAACTCAGGAACTTCCCAAAGATGGTCGTTGAACACTAAAAGTCTTCCAGTAGCTTCATAATGAAAATCATTTGAAAACTCCGTCCAGAGTTTTTCCTGCTCTTTTGTCATTTGCACTTTACTTTTTTTTCGTGTCTTCTTTTCTTTATGCATCTGATTTTGTCCATGAAAAGTCAGCTTTGCAACAAAATGTCCTTCACCCTGATCTTTATGAGGCCATATACGTATTGTTTTTTCCAAACCAGCTACGCTTCCCCATTCAGAACGTCCTGAACTAACGGATTGAGTCAAAGGAATCTCCTCAATCGTTACTGGATAATTTTCTACAAGCCAGCTAATGATCTCTTCATTTTCTTCTGGTGCAAACGTACAAGTCGAATAAATCAGTTGTCCTTTATTTTTTAGCATTTTTATTGCTGAAGACAAAATCTCTTGCTGACGTTTTTGACAGTATAGCGGAGATTCTTCTGTCCACTCTTTTATTGCATTTGGATCTTTTCGGAACATTCCTTCTCCTGAACAAGGAGCATCAACCACGATCCGATCAAAAAAGCCCGAAAAATGAGGGACAAGTTCTGCGGGTGCATGATTTGTCACTATTGCGTTCGAAACTCCCCATCGTTCTATATTTTCTGATAAAATCTTCGCACGTTTCGGAAAGATCTCATTCGTCACTAATAACCCTTTCCCCTTCATTTGAGCAGCTAATTGGGTTGATTTACCACCGGGAGCCGCACACAAATCCAAAACTTTTTCACCGGGTTTTGCTGCAGCAGCTGTTCCAACGATCATTGCACTTGGTTCTTGGCTATATTCATACCCAGCTTGATGGAGGAAAGACTTTCCATTGACAGTGCCAAGAAATCCCTCATTACTGTAGGGAGCGGGTTGTAATTCTTCGCTATGGTAAGTTTGGACCATGTCCAATCCTGCCGGTTTTAGTGGATTCCACCGAAATCCTTTTTTCACGCTTCCTTGTTCAAGCGCAGAAAAAAAATCGGATGCTTCTTCGCCTAAAAGAAGACGATATTTTTTGATAAATTGCTGTGGTAACGTTGTCGCTTCCTCCTTCATTCCAATGTTTCGTTAGACATTTTACAATCTTTTTTACGAAAAATAAAGGTGGCTGATCTACTTTTTCATGTTGCTGCCTAAGGTGACTGTTCCTTTAAGATATTTTCCAAGTATTCATCCGTCACCTCGTTTTTATCCCCAACAGCGTTCATCATTTCAAGAAAATCTTGAGAAGAATCATCTGAGCGCAAACTTCCCAATGCATTAAGCCATACCAATTCAAGCGACTTTTCTTCTTTGATCTTCGTGTGACCTTTGACATATGAGAAAAATGGCCGCTTAAATAGCGAATCCATGTCTAAATCAGATTTTGCAATGATTTCACGAATACTTTCATGGATAGAAAAAAAATCTTTCAATAAGTAGACAATGCTTAAAACATCATCGGAACTGCATTCAGCTAAGTAGTTTTCAAAATAAACAGTGATTTCTTCTAATATCTTCTCTTTTAACCCGCTGATTGATTTGAAATGTGTATAAATCGGGTATGTAGAACAACCGCAGAACTCTGCTAACTCTCTTGCAGTAATTGACTTCATTCCATATTCTTCCACGTATACCATACTTTTGAACAGCAAATATTCTTTACTATAATTTGTTACTCTCCCCATCATTCTTACCTCCGTCTCTTTTCATCTACCCATAAATAAATAACATAAATAATTATAAAAAATGCTATTGATAATTATCAAAATATATTTAGTTATATCCATTAAAAATCAATTTTTTCGCCTTAAAAACAAGAATATCTTGACAAAATGCCCTAGGAAATAAACAATAGAATAAACAAGGTAACAAAAAAATTAAATAACGTTATATAAAAAAGAAGGCGACACTCTGTGAGAATAACACAGACTGAAATGACTTTCCATTCACAGTTTTTGTCTAACTATATACAAAAACAGAATAAAAAGGAGGTATTTATGCTAATTGAAGCAAGAAAAAAAGAGTTACTTGTTCTACAAATGGTCATTCAAAAAAATAATTGTTCTTTACAAGAATTATCCAATGACTTACATATTCCAAAACGGACAATCAAAGAACTGATCCGAAAAATAAATGTATCACTCAAGCAATTTTTATTGATTGATGAATTTATTTATTCTAATCATAAAGGAGAGATCCAAACCAAAGAAACCGATCAAACTAAAAAGTTAGCTGTTTTTTCTAAGTTAAAATTATGCTACCTAAAAGAATCCAATCGTTTTAACTATTTGATGTTACTAATCAATTATCCACAAACTGCTGTACCAAAAAAATATTTACTTGAACAACTTTATATATCGCCCTCCTATCTCGAAAAACTGACAAAACAGCTCAATCATTCCTTAAAAAAATTCCATTTACGGATCCTATCTGTAAAAAATTGCTGTACTCTTGAAGGAAATGAGTTATCTATCCGTCTCTATCTTTACTTTTTTCTTTCAGATACATTTGGAGGTAACGATTGGCCATTTTCCTCACTTGAATTAAATGCACTAAAAATGAACAGTACAGATGAGCAAATAGAAAAAATTTCAAAACAAGAAAAAAATATCTACTTGCTGTTAACTTTATTCATATTACGAAACAAACAACAGGCATATTTTCCAAAAACTTCTTCTGAAATCACTGAATTGATGGACTTATTGCAGCATACACATGATTATTCAGAATAATTTACTTCTTTTTCAGTGAGTTGTCCTTGTGAAGAGACAGAAACAGAGAGAGCCTACTTTAATTATTTTTTCTATTGTTTTTTTCCAAATCAAATCTCTTTTCGACAAAAACAGGAGATTGGTTTCTTATTTTCCACAAGCAAAAACCTTATTTGTCGACAAGTCGGTCAATTGATGACTTACTTAACTCAACAGTTTCCTCTCAACCATTTAGAAAATAAAATACCAATTTATTTTTATTTTCTTGTGTTGGCAGTTGTTTTTTTCGAACTGTTGGGTGAATCCAGCAGTAGTTTTTCTACACTTTGCTTTCCAGAAGCCACGTCCAATCATTCTAGTTCTTTTATACAGGAAAAGAACTTAAGAGAAAAAATCGATACAATTTTTTCAAAAAATGGGGAAAGAAACCAAATCAGTCAATACCTTAGTCAATTGATCCAACACTTACTACAAACAGAAACGAAAGAGCAGTTACTCATCCATTTACAGATAACCAAACAGTTTACAGGAAATTATCATCTTCAAAGCCATTTGCAGCAGTTATTTCTCAAAGATGCTGTTAAAATTACCGCATATTCAGAACATGCTGATTTGATCATTACAGATCAGCATGAGAAAATTTCAGATGAAACGGAGACTTTCTATCTGGATACAACGCACAATACAGTGTTATTTGGCGAGTTAATAAAAGCGGTTCATGAACTGTATATGAAAAAAGGTTATGAGAACAAAACAAAGAGGATGTGACAAAATTCTTGTCACATCCTCTTATTCCAAATAAATGGTATTCAATCAGCTAACTCTCGGTATTAGCTCAGATCAAAGCGCTGATTTCACAACTTCTTTATTTTAATCTCTTCGGTTGCCGCCGAACAATAAGATCAAGCGCAACAGCTGCAGGAATGTCGAAAGCGCTGCTGCAACATAAGTCAGTGCTGCTGCAAATAATACGTGTCTTGCCATCGGTACTTCTTCTTCCGTCAGTAGTCCGCCTTCACTCAAAATTTGGATTGCTCGCCGAGACGCGTTAAATTCGACTGGTAATGTCACCAATTGGAAAAGTAATGCTAAAGAAAAAGCGAAAATCCCGATATTGATTAACGTAGAGTTCCAGCTAAGCAATACACCTACCATAATCAAGGGGAACGAAATCATCGAACCAAAGTTAGCTGCTGGAACAAGTGCTGCACGAATCTTCAATGGGACATAACCCGAAGCATCTTGTACCGCATGTCCGCATTCATGAGCTGCTACACCTATCGCAGCAACTGAAGTAGACTGTGCAGTTGCTTGAGACAAACTCAACATCTTATTACCTGAATTGTAGTTATCTGTGAGATCTCCGGCAATTTGTTGAACACCGACATTATTTATCTGTTGACTTTGTAATATATATTGTGCTGCTTGTGTACCAGTCACATTGTTTTTGCTTCTCACTTGATCGTATTTTCGGAAAGTACTATTGACGTACGCTGACGCAATTCCGGAAATAACTAATCCAAGAATGACCAAAAGAAATGTCGGATCTAAAAAACCATACATTCCATAACCATACATTTTCGTTTCACTCCTTTTCGTTTACTTTATTTTATCATTAGTAGTAGGAAAAGAATGTGAAAAGACCTTGAATATTCTTTAATTCTTTTTCACAAATTCCGATTTCAGTTTCATCGGTCCAAATCCTTCTACCTTGCAATCGATATTATGATCGCCTTCTACTAATCGGATGTTCTTGACTTTTGTTCCTTGTTTAATGGCACCTGACGCACCTTTTACTTTCAAGTCTTTAATCACTGTCACGCTATCGCCCTCTAACAGACGGTTTCCATTTGCATCTAATACCACTAATCCGTCTTCTATGACAGTTTCTTGTTCTTCTTTGTTCCATTCGTTCCCGCATTCTGGGCAAATCAACAAGCCTCGATCTTCATATGTGTACTCTGAGCCACATTCTGGGCAATTTGGTAATGTCATCTTCTTTCTCCTTTAAAATCTTTAGTGAGCACTATTGTAACGGAAAAAGAAGATCTTGAAAAGATACATTTGTGATTTTTACTACAAAAGGCACGTTTTCGAACGAAGTATCATTCTGTTTTTCTGCTCTTATACGATTGGCATATATCTTGGATCTCTTTATAGATTTCCTCTACTTCTGCTAAATCTTTTGCATTCGCACCACTTGCTAATGGATGGCCTCCTCCATGATGGCGTTTAGCCAATTCATTGATGATCGGCCCCTTAGAACGTAAACGTACGCGGTAATACCCTGAAGGCTGCTGAACAAAAATCCCCCAAGCCAGCACTTCGTCAATCACTCCAGGAAGTGAAACGATCGAAGCTGTCTCTGAATCATCGATTCCATATTTATCAAGAATTTCTTGCGGAAGGATTATTCTTCCTGCACCATTTTCATCCACCTGGATATTTTGATAAAGATAACCGGAAAGTTTAGCGACTTTCATCGGCATTTGTTCAATCTCTCTGTTCAAAGCACTTGCATCAAATGGATAATTTCTCAATATCGAAGCAATCTCTAATGTACGGGACGTCGTGGAGGGATACAAAAAGCGCCCTGTATCTCCGACGATTCCTGCATAAAGTAACCGTGCAGCCTTAACGTTCATCTTTAAAGATTCAGGAAACATCAAAGCAAATTCTGCAATCATCTCACTACAGCTACTTGCTTTTGTATTTACCCACACAAGATCTCCATAAGGGTCATCATTGGGATGATGGTCGATTTTGATCAGTTTTTCTGCCAACTGATATCTTTGATCACTGATTCTGGGTGAATTAGCTGTATCAGTCACGATGACTAGCGCTCCTTGGTAGAAGACATCTTCAACTTCTTGCATTTCTGCTAAAAAGCGAAGCCCTTCAATCGTTTCACCTACTTGACGTATTTCTTTTTCTGGGAAACTTTCCCGTAATAGTTCGGCTAATCCTACTTGTGATCCTAATGCATCAGGATCAGGGCGCAAATGCCTGTGGATAATGATTTTATCGTATTTTTTTATTGTATCTACTATTTCTTGCTGTACTGTCATTTCACTCCTGCTTTCTAAGAACGTTCCATTACTTGACAAACAACGATTGCTTTGGAAACGATGGTGTTTTCAATAAACACTTCGATATCCAGTTTAGCGGAACGTCTGCCGATTTCCAATACACGTGGACGAATGTCTAATTCGCTTTCCAATTGGATCAGCCGCAAATAATGTAGGTTCACTTGTTCAATCAAGATATTTCGTTTTTGGTTCATCACCATTGTTTTTTGTGCGACATCAGAAATGATTTCGCTAAGTACGCCAAAAGAAATGGTTCCAACGCCATTGACCATTTGTGGTGCTACTACGAATTTGAACTTAGGGTTTTCCAAACGATTTCCTTCACGGTCAGTATCAATCGTATGGATATTTCCAGATATCTGATCCGAAATCGTATCTGCAATCTGCGGTTGTCGCTGGACAAGCTGCATCGCTTTCATTACATCTTGCCGGGTAATCAAGCCTTCCAATGTCAAGTCATCGGAAACGACCGGCATGACTTCTAGCCCATCCCAGATCATTTGATGGCTAACAGAGGCAATACTCATTGTTTTCTTTACACTGATTGGTTCTTTCGTCATCACCCGATCGATGATCTGGTTTGGCGATTTCCCTAAAACATCTTTTGCCGTAACAATCCCCATCAAACGATGATGGCGGTTGACGACTGGAAAACGCGAATGCTGCGTTTCTTCTGACAAACGCTGATAATCAGAAATCGTATCTGTCTGCTGCAAATAATGAGTCTTTTCAGCTGGCATATAGATATCACTGACAAGCATGATATCTTTTTTGATCAATTGGTCGCTTAACGCTCGGTTGATCATGGTTGCGACTGTAAATGTATCATAAGAGGTGCGTAAGATCGGCATTTCAAGATCATCAGCTAGCTTTGCAATCTCAGCAGTCGTATTGAATCCTCCTGTGATCAATACTGCGGCGCCATCTTCCAATGCTAATTTTTGGACTTCCGCCCGGTTGCCGACGATCATTAGTGATCCTGGCGTAATATAGCGTTCCATGGCATGTTTAGTCATCGCGCCGATGACGAATTTATTCAAGACCTTGTCTAATCCTGCCGCCCCGCCTAAAACGTCCCCTTCAATGATCCTGACGACCTCGCCAAATGTCAAACGTTCAATATGTTTTTTTAATTTGCGTTCGATACGGATGGTCCCTACTCGTTGAATTGTTGAAACTAGTCCGACATTTTCTGCATCTTTGATTGCACGGTACGCTGTTCCTTCACTGACATTCAATTCTTTTGCGATGCTTCTTACAGAAATTCGATTGCCAACAGGTAAACTTTCAATATATTCTAAAATCAAATCATGTTTTGTCGCCATTTTCTGCCTACACTTCCAGCGTTTCCGAGACGCTCATTATTTTTCCTTCACTATCTTCCAGTAACTCTACAAAAGATTCGGGATCTTGTTCAATGACAGGGAAAGTATTGTAATGGATTGGAACTACTTTCTTGGCACGAATTGTTTGCGCAGCCTTTGCTGCATCTTCTGGCCCCATCGTATAGTTATCGCCAATCGGCAAGAAAGCGACATCAATATCGAATTCTTCTGCAAGCAATCCTAGATCACTGAAATAAGCAGTATCCCCTGCATGATAAATCGTTTTTCCTTCTGCTTGAATAATAATTCCGCTAGGCTCGCCCATATACTGAACGATACCGTCTACTTCATAGCTTGAGCTATGCTGTGCATGTACGAATTTTACCACGCCGAATGGAAACGCATGTTTTCCACCGATATTCATACCGAATGAATCTACTCCTCTGCTGTTCGCATAATCAGCAATCTCAACAATACTGATAATTGTGGCTTGATTTTCTTTTGCAATAGGAATCATATCTCCTATGTGGTCACTATGACCATGAGTAATCAGCAACCAATCTGTCTTTACTTCTTCTGCAGTTAAGTCTGTCAATGGATTTCCTGTAATAAACGGGTCAATCATCACGCGTTGGCCATTTTCCATTTCAATTGTTAAACAGGAATGTCCATGATACGTAATTTTCATATTTTACACCTCGCGTTTTCTCTGTATCTTTTTTATTAAAAACGATTTCATCACTTGCACATCAATGAAAAAATATAGCTGCTAAATATATTTTCATTGGATTGATAGTACAGTATGTACAAAGCAATTGTAACAGATAATACAGGATGCACCAAGTACCAAGCAGATATAATCTCAAGTTTGAGGTCTCTGCTCTGCTTAGCCTCTCTTCTCGTCCCTTAACTAATTAAATCAGCGTAAATAGGATGGACGATCTTTTCTAAATCGGCTGCTTTTATCCGAAGGCTTCTCCCGATTTCACCGCTTGACACAATTACTTCTTCTTTTTCTTTTAAAGAACTGTCTGCTAAAAAACAATAATCAGGATGTGCGAGTTTTATTCCAATAGGGGTGTTTGCTCCGTGGGGATATCCTGTATGCATTAATACAAAATCCATTCCAGGAAAACCAACTTTACGATCTTTCGTCACTTGTCTCGTTTTTTTGTAATCTAAGTGATCGTTCAAAGGAATCAATGCGATGATCACCCCAGTTTTGTTTCCTTTCACTACGAGAGTTTTACATATCAAAGCTGGATCAATCCCTCTTTTTTGTAGTTCTTCTGTGAAAGATTCTTCTACCACATGACTAAAATCAAGTGGTTGATAGCTGATCTTTTGTTCTTCTAAATAACGTTCGACTTTTGTTTGACTCATCATTGATTCACTCCCTTTATTCTATCGTTTATTATAAAGCGAGGGATGCTGTATTCAAAAATTATTTGTTTTTCGCAAAAAAAAGAGCAAGACGAGCACTCTATAGAGAGGTTCATCTTACTCTTTTTGTTTATTTTTTATTTCGACGTTGAGTAGCTTCCATAATGACTGGCAAGATCACTGGGCGGCGTTTTGTTTGTTCAAATAAGTAACGGCCTAATTGATCTCGGATGTCTTGCTTTAATTTGCTCCACTCAAAATCATTACTTTCTAAATGTTTCTCAACGATTGTTTCAATCATATTGCTGCTTTCTTTCATCAGATCACGGCTAGCTTTTACGTAAACGAATCCCCGTGAAGTAATTTGAGGTTTTGAAATGATTTTCTTTTCTCGCCGACTGATAGTGACAACCGCTACGAAAATCCCGTCTTCTGACAAGATTTTTCGATCACGTAAAACAATGTTTCCGATATCACCTATGCCTAATCCATCAATCATTACATTTTCTGCACTTGTAGTTCCTGCAACACTCATACGCTTGTTCTTATATTCCAGCACGTCTCCGCGTCCAGTAATATAGATATTTTTGTATGGCATCCCTACTGCATGAGCCAAATCTGCATGAGCAGCTAATTCACGATACTCTCCTTGAACTGGCACAAAATATGTTGGTTTCATCAAATTGATCATTAATTGCAAGTCATTAGGATTGGCATGGCCAGAAACGCGCATATTCTCAGAGATCAACTTCACTGTTCCACCAGCTCGATAAATGATATCTTCCGTTTTCGCCACGATGGTTTCCATCGCGATGCTTGGCGTAGTAGTGATATAAACCAAATCTCCTTCTTCAATCTTGACATTACGGTGTGTACCGTTTGCCATTTTTTGCAGAGACTTGATGGGTTCACCCATTCGGCCAGTTTCTAAAATGATCAGTTCTTCTGGATCATAGTTTTTCATGTCTTTCAACGTAACAAGCAGATCTTCACTTGGTAATTGAAGTTTTTCTAAACGCATCGCTGTGCGAATAATTCGTTCGAAATCTTGACCAGTCAAGACAACTTTTCGTTGTGCTTTTTCTGCTGCATCCAATACTTGTTGCACTCGTTGCAAATTACTTGCTACACAAGCGACGATGATACGCCCTTCCCAATATTTGATCGTATCAAATACTTCATCTGCTATTTGGGCTTCAGAAGCTACAGGCTGAGGATTTTCTGCATTTGCCGATTCACTTAGTAAGGCTAAGACTCCTTCTTTGCCGATTTCCGCCAATCGTGCATAATCTGTTTGATACATTGGGATAGCCGTTTGATCAAATTTAAAATCTCCCGTGTAAACGATACTACCTTCTTTTGTTTTCAGATTGATCCCCACTGAATCTGGTATCGTGTGAGTGGTACGGAAAAAGCTCACTACTGTTTCACCAAAGTCGATTTCTGTATGCTCATCTACCACATGGAAATCCTTAAATCCTTTGGCTGCTTCGTTACGACTGACATTCAATTTTGCTAACTCGATCGTCAACTCCGTTCCAAATACTGGTACAGAAATTTTCGACAACAAGTAAGGAAGCGCCCCGATCGCATCTGCGTGCCCATGTGTTAAAAAGACACCAGCTACACGATCAATGTTTTCTTCTAAATACGTAAAATCAGGGATTACGACGTCGATCCCCAACAACTCATTTTCAGGATATTTTAGCCCACAATCTAAAATAAAAATATCCTCGCCCACTTCTGCGACATACATGTTTTTTCCATTTTCACGAACGCCGCCTAATGGGATAATTTTAATGGTACTCACAAACTTCACCTCTTCTTATGACATCCAAGTTTAAAGATGTCGATTTTCTTCTTTATCTAAATATATGAGCCATTCCAATGAAGCATATGCAAAATTACTATTTCTCAACTTATGGAGAATCAGCAGGAAAATTACCATCACATCCGCGTTCTGACAGTTGGATGGGCATTTTATTTTGGATATACTTCTTTAACAAAATGGATCTTTTGCGAAACGCTATAGCCAGAATACTTATATAAGTATTCAGCTGTTCCCCATTATTATACAACAAATAAACTAAATCGCTAGTATCAGCAATTGTTAGAACAACTATGCACGTAAAAATCCCTCTGTAGCATCTAGGATTTCTTTTGCTATTCCTCTTTCATTTCTTCTTCGTCGGTTTGAAACATACTTTTTTCATTTTACCACATTTTTTGCAATAACTATAGTGACTTTTGATATATACAGAACCTCATGTTGATGGTGTGCAAACAGCATAAGATTTAAGCTAGCTTTAAGATAGGTTATCTATTATCAAATGCATCTACTAGGAGGGATGCAAAATATGAATTTTATGAAACGTGCATGGAAAAGTACAAAAGTAAAATGGGGACGTTCATTGTTATTGTTTGCCGTGTTCACAGCCATTCTTATTTTTGTGCTAGCTGGCCTTACGATTCGAAGCGCTGCAGAAGAAGCAGCGAATCAAGCACAAAAAGAAGTTGGAGCAACAGTGACTTTAAGTGCCAATCGAGAAGCTTCATTTAAAAAACAGGAACAAACTTCTTCAAGCGGTTCTACCACTGAAGAACGTCCAGATCCAGGCAGTTTTTCTCTTACACCAGTTTCCTTAACGGACGCGGAAAAAATAGCTGAATTAGATAATGTAAAGAGTTATTCCTTTGAAAGTTCCGCCTCAGCTATGGCAAAAGATGGAATAACTGCCATCACTAGTTCTGATTCAAGTGAAGACAGTTCAGAAACTACCGATGCAGGCGGTGAACCTGCCGGAGGAATGGGCGGGAATCCGCAAATGACTCAAGCAGACTTTCAAATCAGTGGTGTGTCAGCAACTGCACAAAATAGTAATTTTTCTGATGGAACAGCAAAAATCACGGATGGTGAAGGAATAGATGACAGCGACAAAGGCACAAACAATGTAGTCATTGATTCTACTCTAGCAGAAACAAATGACCTGGCAGTCGGAGATACTTTCACAATCACGAGTACTGAAGATGAAGATACCACTTATGAAATGACGATCAAAGGAATTTATGAATCCAGCGAAACAAGCAGCAGTATGGGTACGAAATTCAACTTCATGAATCCGTCGAATACACTTTACACTTCTTACACTTTTGCAAATGAACTAAATGGGACATCTGACGATAACACGATAGATTCTGCTGTTTACACTCTATCTGATCCAGATAAAATGGATGAGTTTCTCAAAGAAGCTGAGAAGCTGATCGACACAGATACATTTAGCTTACAATCAAATGATTCCATGTATCAGTCAATGTTGGAACCTTTAAACAACGTGGCAAGTTTTTCTAAAAATGTTGTTTTACTAGTGGCTGTAGCCGGTACTATCATACTTACTCTGATCATTATGATTACCATTCGGGAGCGTCGGCATGAGTTAGGCGTCCTGCTATCTTTAGGAGAATCCAGAAGTAAAATCATTCTCCAATTGTTTACCGAAGTGGCTATTTGTATGATTCTTGCATTAGGAGTTGCTTCGCTTAGCGGAAACGTCGTCGCGAATGCCGTGGGACAGCAGCTACTTGACCAACAGACAGAAACCACGACACAAAACCAACAAGCTCCTGGCGGTGGACAAATGCCAGGTAACAGACAAGAACAAGGCGGTCAACGCGGTGGTCAACAAGGAACCACGAATAATCCATTTGCTGTTTCTGATCAAGTCAGCGAATTGGAAATCAATGTCAAACCTGCACAATTGGGACTATTAGCCGGAGTAGCATTTGGAATCAGTCTGTTTTCTGTCTTTTTAGCTTCTATAGGGATATTAAGATTAAACCCAAGAAAAATCCTATTAAACTAAAGGAGGAATTTGATGTTACGGACAGAACAATTGGGATTTTGGTATCAAGATCCGCAAGATGCGCTTTACAAAGATGTAGAACTGAATTTCGAAGCTGGAAAAATGTACGCTATTTTAGGAGCAAGTGGTTCTGGAAAAACGACTTTTCTTTCGCTTATTTCTGGACTAGATACACCAAAAGAAGGAAAGGTATACTATCAAGATCGTTCACTGAACAAAATCGGGTTAAGAAGTTATCGTAAAAATGATGTCTCGATTATTTTCCAAGCTTACAACTTGCTTCCTTATTTATCGGCTCTAGACAACGTCATAGCAGCAATGGAAATCACTAAGACCAAGCAAGAGAATTATCGACAAGTTGCTTTAGATCGACTGGCTCGTGTAGGAATTGATGAAATATTAGCAAAAAAACAGGTGACCAAACTTTCGGGAGGTCAGCAGCAGCGAGTCGCTATCGTTCGTGCTATCTGCTGCGAACATCAACTAATCGTAGCGGATGAGCCTACTGGAAATCTAGATGAAACAACTTCACAAGATATCGTCAAACTTTTCCAAGAAATCGCCCATGAACAAAATCGCTGTATTATCATCGTGACTCATGAGATTGAAGTAGCAAAAAGCTGTGATGAAGTCTTTGAACTAAAAAATAAAAAATTTCAAAAAATCGAAGTTTAAAAAACAGGATAATGATCAAATAAAAAATCCGAACCATATCTGCGAGACAGATATGGTTCGGATTTTTTATTTGCTTGATTCAATTAGTAATAAGTGGTTTTTATTTTTTTTCGTCTTTTCGAGAAAACTTGTCTTTGACTTCGTCGCCTAAATTTCGAGCTTTTTCTTTGATGTCAGCACCTAGTGATTGTGCTTTCCCTTCTGTTTCTTTGCTCTTGTCGTCTGTTGCTTTGCCGTATGCTTCTTTTCCTTCACCGACTACTTTATCTTTCATATCTTTAGAACGTCCTTTTAAATCTGCCATTGTGCTTCCTCCTCTTAGTTTGTTTATTGATCTACCTTCAGGGTAACATCAACAACAGATACAGACAAACAGAACGCTCGTTTTCTAAAAAAGATAGTTAGAGCTGTTGATTAAAAACTTTTTTCGAAAGTCCCCCATACTTTGACTTCTTTTTCTTGGACCATTATTTCTCCTTTAGCGATAACTGTATCAATATCAAGCGTTTCTTTATCCAAGATACACAGATCTGCATCAGCACCAATTTCGATTTTTCCTTTTTTATCCAATTTCAATATACGTGCTGGATTACTGGTTATAGCTCGTAAGGCGATTTCCAAAGGGATACTTTCTTTTTGCACAGCTTCTTTGATCCCTACTAGCAATGCCTTGGCACTTCCTACTCCTAACCCTAGGAAATGATTGTTTTCATCAAAATAAGGCAAGCTTCCTTGTCCATCTGAGGTCATCGTGAAATTATCTAAAGAAACATCTTCCTCGATCAATCGTTTCAGTGCTTTGCTGAAGCGAACTTCACCATCTGTCTTCTCCCAAAAATCAGGATCTTCGCTAGCAGTGAAGTCAATCGTGCCACCACGTTTGGCAAATGCCACGCAAGCTTCAAATAATTCTGGTGTGCGATTTGCATGAGTAGGCAAAAATTGTGTGATCGGAATTTCTGTTTCTTCTACGATTCGTGTCAATAGCTCTAGCTTTCTTTTTCCTCCGCCTAAGTGGACATTGATGATCCCAGCTTTTCCGGATAACATGCCTCCTACACGAGCATCTGCTACTGCACGAGCGAACTCTTCAAAACTTGGCTGAGAAGAACGGTGATCGGATACTGCGATTTCTCCGATTCCGATAATTTTATCAATTGTCAAAAAGTCTTTGATGATAGAATCTGTTACTGTTTTTACCGGCAATCGGTACGAACCTTCGTATACATAAGTGGAGATTCCTTCTGCTTCCAGACCTTTCGCTTTGCTGATCAACGCAGTCATATCTCTACCTTCTCCGTCTGTTCCCAAACAACCGACAACTGTCGTTACACCAGCTGTAGTCAATTGGCTCAATGTGACTTCTGGCGTTCGATTTTGATAACCGCCTTCTCCTCCTCCACCTAAAATATGGAAATGACAGTCAATGAAACCCGGGGTTAGTACTTTTCCCTCACCTGAAAGTTCTTCTACTTCCACTCCTTCGTAGCCGCCTTCTAGCTGTTCTTCTACAGCCAAAATCTTCCCACCGGCAATCAGTACATCCATTTTTCCTAAGTAATCTGGTGCAAACACTTCAATTTGTCGAATGATTTTCATACATTTTTCCTCTTTCTTTAAGTATAACTGATGATAGGATCTTAAAAAATAATCCAAACGATAGAATCTTTACTCCTTTGATTTTACCGTAAAATGACGGTTCTTGGAGTCCTTATCTACTGTTTGGATTACTTTTTTATTTACAGGTCTCCAGTACTACTGCAGACCTATTGCAATGGCAATCATGATGAAAATAGTTCCTAAAACAAACAGGAATCCTTGCATCTTGATTTGGAATCTTGCCCATTTTGCCCATTCGATCCGTGCAACACCTAGCACACCAATCAAGCTGGCTGATACTGGTGTAAAAGCGTCCATAAAACCTGAACCAAGCTGATAAGCAAGAACTGCTACTTGTCTGGATACACCTACTAAATCTGCCAGTGGAGCCATGATTGGCATAGTCAAAGCTGCTTGTCCTGAATTTGATGTAACAACCAAGTTGAACAAACTTTGGAAGATGTACATCGCCCAAGCACCAATGACAGCTGGAACACCGGTCAACGCCGTCCCGATCCCATGCAAAATCGTATTCAAAGCTGAAGGAACAGATGCATCAGATCCTCCCAAGACAAGAAGAATCCCTTTGGCCATACCTACTACGATTGCTGTACCAGCTAAATCAGCTGCACCAGATTGGAAAGAAGAAGCGATGTCATTGACTTTCATTCCATCTAATTTGAAAAGAACAGCAATGATTCCAGCAACTAATCCCATCACAAAGAATTGAGAAGCGATTTCTGGAATGTAATAGCCTTTTTGAGTCACGCCCCAAACGATCCAGACAAGGACAACTAACATCTCTAATAAGATCAGTTTATGCCCAAGCATGAATTTTTTATTTTCATCAGATGTCTTTTTGATATGAGAACGGAAATAATCATCTGATTTGTAAGTCAACGAACTTTCTGGTTTTTTACGGATTTTTTCTGCATATATCATCATATAACCAGCGGCTAATGCAGTAACAACTACCCACATAATCAATCGGAATGTCGCACCAGACAACACGGGGATTCCAGCAATCCCTTGAGCCACCGCTACGCTAAACGGGCTCATCCAAGAGGTCGCATTTCCGACTTGAGATGCGACATAAGTCACGGTTACTGCTACGATCGAGTCATATCCTAACGCAATGACAAATGGAACCATCACCATTGAGAATGGAATTACCTCTTCTGCCATCCCGAATGTAGCGCCACCGAATGAAAAAGCAAAGAATAATAGCGGTAAAGCTAAACGCTCCAGTCCCTTAGTTTTACTGATAAACGCATAGATACCTGCGTCGATCGCTCCGGTACGCATAATAATACCAAAAGCACCTCCAACAACAAGGATCAATGCAGCGATCCCTACAGCAGATCCATACTTATCTCCAGATACTAGTCCTTCAAAAACAAAATTTAAGAAACCAAAGCCGCCAAAATCATCTGTTCCCCATATTTTGGCTGTTTTATGCAATTTTTTAGAAGTATCATAGATATTTTCGCCGTACTGATCGTAAAGCACATCATCTGTCAAGGAGATTTCATCTAGCTTTTCCTGAGTAAGATTTTTTTCTCCGTCAGCAATGACTTTTTCCAATCCTTTTTCCGGAACATCCAGTTTTTCACGTTCTGCTGGATGATCTTGCAGTTCTTCTAATTGATCAAACACATACGACTTATCCAGCTCGTAAGCATAACGGAAGGAATCTTGACGTAAAACAGTACGAGTACTTGTTTCGCCATTTGCATCTTTGTATTCAATATCTTGCGTGCTGAACTTTCCTGCTGGAACGACAAAAGTCAGTATCCATGCAAAGATGACTACACCAAAAATAATGACATACGTATGCGGTGTCGATAATTTAGTGAAGTCGCGTTTCGGTTTTCCTGAAGAATTTGTTTTCTTCAAATTTATTTCTTCCTTTCTTTTTTCAGTAATTTTGATGAATAAAAAATGGATAATCAAATGAATTATACAGTAAAAATGACATTTCCACATGAATAATTTATTAGAAAATCACTTTTTTCTATTTTGCTTTTTTTCTCCTATGTATGATTATTTTTTTCTCTTTCCATTTATATTAAGTATTTTATTTCTCTGTTTTTCCTTAAAATTCTTTTTTTATTTTTAGATTAGAGAAAATCTCGTCCTGTTTTTTTCATTTTACAATCATTGAAAAATTGAATTTCATTGCAAAAAAAAATAATAAACACTTATAAATATCCATTATCTATCCTTCAATTTTTGTGTATTTTCTTTCTATTAGAAAAAGGTATCCTGTTGGACAATTTTGTTATATCAGGTAAACTTCATTGCAATAATGATAACAAATGTACTATAATTACTTTGTAAAGAGTTTTGGGGAAGACTCTTTCATCAACGTGTATTAAGAGACAAGAAAGAATCCATATGGATTCTTTCTTGTCTCTTTTTCCACTACTTTTTATTTTTCTGACACTACATATTCTTATAACTCATTTCTCATAACTGTGAAACAACTTATAAAAATAACAAACTTTAAACAAAACAAGCTTAAAATCAAAGATGATCCATCTTAAAATAACTAAAACAAAAAAAGTAGTCGTTGTTAATCCTCATTAATAATCGTTTTCTTTTTTTCAAACGCTCCATTTTTATGTGGAACATTATTTTTTCAAGGAACTTTGTCAACATGTGGATAACTATTTTCCACTTGTGTCCTGGACTAGCTGTTTTGCTGTAAAATACAAAACTTGCTGCAGCAAAAAGATCGTTGCAAGAGAGGCTGTTCCGCAGATCGCTGGATCTAGATTTGGCAAAGTCAAGACTGCATCATGTAAATTGGCGTGGTTGTCCAAAACCAAATCAGCAAATTCAAATAATCGCAAACCACTGCTATGTTGCGATTTGATACTTCGTGACAAATCAAATCCAGTAACAATGATTAATGGATGACCATTTTCTTTGATCCACTGAGCTAGTTCGATGATTGCCGGGTTTCTTCCTTCATTCGAAAGAAGAAGAAAAATGTCTTCTGATTTGACAGAAAGCTGATCAATAATTGCCTGTCCTGCACCTTCTAGCGTTTCATAGACACCTCCGGCTGGATTTTCAATCAATATACTTGGTACAAGATCCGGGGTTTGATCCCAAAATTCAAAAGCTACACCACTTAGTGTGCGGCTAGCATATATCTGCAATCTACCACCTTGATTAATTTGTTTCGCGATCCAAGTGCCAGCTTGAAGCATCAGCGGCTCTTCTATCCTTAATTTTTCTTCCAATTGGTGATAATAGTCAAAATAACATAAACTCATTTATCTCTCCCGCCTAGCTATACTTGACATGAATAGAAACAGCTGCCTAATCTAAGGAAGTACATAAAAAAACAGTAGTTAGACAGTAACACATGTGGTCTTTGCTGTTTCAAACACAAAAAAGGCATTGAACGAATACGCCCAATACCTTGACATAGCAAATAAAACAACGTGCAGACCATGGAAAATATCTACATAGGGGTAGAATTTTCACCCTAGATTAGGTACAATAAATTAGGTCGATGCACTGCATTGACTATGGCAAAATGATCGGTCAGGGTGTATGTGTGTGACTGGTCATTCCCTGATTCTTAGCGCCAACTAAGGGTCAGGGAGCCTTTTTTTATTCAGCTGTTTCTATCTGAATTTATTGTAAGTAATCTCTTATCCAAGTGCAAGCACGAAAATACAAAAAAACATTGGTATGATTTATATATATATAAATAACATAAAAAAAGGAATGGCTTATCCCGATACAACAAGCATTCCTTTAAAAAAGATTCTTTTATATAAGTGAAAAAAACTTTTTTCCACCAATTAAATAAATCTCTCATCTCAATAGTTTATCCATTATTTTATCTTTTTTTGCGTATACCTACTGAATATTACCGTCTTCTTCTCGTTCTTCTACTTTGTTCGAGAGAATCTGTACTAGAAAAAGTAGTTGTATGTCTACCTTTTCTGCCTATCCGAGACTTTCTTTTCATATATGGGATATAAATGATTAGATACAGTACAGCAAAAAATAAAGCAAATACGCAAGCTTCCCAACTACCTAACGCCAATTCAACCATCAAGGTAGCAACCGCAACGGATGCTGCATACCAGATAAAAATCAGAAACGTTTCTTTTTTTCTGACCATGCGAAACATGATAAATAGACTAATAAGCAATAGTGGCAACACAAATATCCAATTGCTTCCTTCCATCAGCCACTTGAGTATATCAAGCAGCGACTGTGCAACAGCGACTAATTTTCCCATAGTGAACACACACCTTTTTTTATAATTAAAAAATTCGCCTTTTTATTCTACTATGAATCTTCTGGCTTGGCTTTCATTTCTCTTATGTAATCATTTTCTTTTATACAACTTAAAAAAAAATTAAACCATTAGCAGAATATTTTCTGAATCTATTCACGAAAGTCTTTTTCTATCTTTCGTTTTCCACGACTCAACTGATCTAGAGTCAAAAAACTAAAACGACAGTTGCGCAAATGACGCACAAGCTGCCGCTTTAATAACAAATAGCCTTTCATTCTCAGCAGGCCACTTATTTCCAGTTAACTTTCTGTTCTTAGCTTTTTACTCAACTGGATAATATATGCACTTAATGAAGCCCCAATTTCCGAATGTTGAAGTCCATATTCAATATTTGTCTTCATATATCCTAACTTATCGCCTACGTCGTATCTTTTTCCTTTAAACTCTCTCGCATAGACCGCCTCTGTCTGGTTAAGAGTCTGAAGTGCATCCGTTAGCTGTATCTCGTTTCCTGCTCCTGGTTCTTGAGTTTCTAATATCTCAAATATTTTAGGAGTCAGTAGATAACGTCCGATAATGGCTAAATTACTTGGTGCTTTTCCCATTTCAGGTTTTTCTACAAACCCTTTTACTCTGCAACGACCCTTTTCGCTATCTGTTTTAGGATCAATAATTCCGTATTTAGATGTTTCATTTTCTGGTACACGCATGACGGCAACAGCGGAAGCTTGTGTTTCTTCATAATCCATCATCAATTGTTGAGTCAATGGGATATCATCTTTCATCAAATCATCCCCCAGCATGACGACAAACGGTTCATTTCCTATAAATGCTTTTGCTTGAAGCACGGCATCCCCCAGTCCTCTTGGATGAGATTGACGGATGAAGTGAAGATTGACTTGAGTCGTTTCTTCAACTAAAGCGAGTAATTCTGTTTTTTCCTTTTCCCGCAAATTGTTTTCCAATTCGATATTTGCATCAAAGTGATCTTCAATGGGTCTTTTTTCTTTTCCCGTTACGATCAAGATATCTTCGATTCCCGAATCCAATGCTTCTTCCACAATAAACTGGATCGTTGGTTTATCCACGATTGGAAGCATTTCTTTTGCCATGGCTTTTGTTGCCGGCAAAAAACGTGTTCCTAGCCCAGCGGCAGGAATGACTGCTTTTTTGACCTTCACTTGCTGTTCCTCCTAAACGACGATTAACTATTGATCATCTATTTAACGAAGAGAAAATTCATTCTCCATTTTTCCGTCACGTAACATGATTTCTTTTGCTGCTTTTTTGATATCTTCTTCATTATACAAAACATTATAGATTGTTTGAGTAATTGGCATCTCAACACCTAGCTGTTGAGCTAGCTCTACTGCTGCTTTTGTCGTTGCCACACCCTCAACGACCATTCCCATGTTTTCTAGAACTTCTTCCAGCTTATGTCCCTGTCCTAACAAGTTACCGGCACGCCAATTGCGAGAATGAACACTTGTACAAGTAACGATCAAGTCCCCCACACCACTCAAACCGATAAATGTCAGAGGATTGGCACCCATCGCGACACCAAGACGGCTGATTTCTGCCAATCCTCGAGTCATGATTGCTGCTTTTGCATCATCTCCGAATCCTAATCCATGGATAGCGCCGGCACCAATTGCAATGATATTTTTCAGTGCTGCACCAGTTTCTACGCCAATCACGTCATTATTTGTATAAATCCTGAAATAATCATTCATGAACAGTTTTTGTACATAGGCTGCTGCTTTTTGATCAATACTTGCAGCTGTAATTGTTGTGATATCATGTACTGCCACTTCCTCAGCATGGCTAGGACCAGATAATACAACAATTGCCTGTCTTTTTTCTTCTGGAATTTCTTCAGCCAAAACTTCTGAGATTCGTTTATGCGTATCTTGTTCTAGTCCTTTACTTGCATGTATAATGATTGGCTTAGTATTCATTTTACCAATAAGTTCCTGTGCGACTGAACGAATCGCTTTTGTTGGAACAACAAATAAAATAGCATCTGCGTTATCCACTGCTTCTGCCAATTCTTTATATCCGATAATCGATTCTGGGATCGTCAAATCAGGTAAAAAATGCTGATTTGTATGATACTTATTGATTTCATCAATCTGTTCAGGTACATTTCCCCAAATACGGACATCATGCCCGTTTTCTGCCAATGTTTGTGCTAAAGCAGTGCCCCAAGATCCAGGACCCAGAACTGCGATTTTTTGTTTCATGGATATTCCTCCAAATAAATAATTGATAATTTCCATTATAGTATACATTTCTTAAAGTTGGGACTAATTTCCATTGTTTTTAAGTGTTTGTTTACTTCTTTTATCGTTTTTACTTGAAATAATCAATGATATGTTACAATAGTCTACATTTTATTTTTACACTCGTTATGCTTTGCTTGTTCCTAAGAGGAAGCAGTTTTGACAATGTTACTACCAGCATTACTATTAGGAGGTTAGGAAACTTCTCCTAGTGAGTATTGATTTAAAATACATAAGAGACAGATTGAACATTTCTAAATCTGTCAGGTCCTGCAACGGACAGATTGTCTCTGTTGACGGTTGACATAGGAACTTTTGTTTTAGTCAACATTCTGGATACAAAACGCTATGTAAACTGGCGCAACTCGTTGTACTTGGACTTTTACTACGGATCCATGCAACAACAAAATAGTACTATTGCATAACAAAAAATGGTTGGCACCCACATGTCCCATTAAACAGATTATAAGTTGAACTGTAGATAATGCAAAAAATGTGTTTTATAACGTAATTGATGCCAATATTTTAAAAAAATAAAGGGAGCAGTTATCGCTGCTCTCTTTATTTTTTATATTCTTTTTATCCAGTCTATCCTAATAATCAAACTGACGATAGTAGCGGCGTATCTCTAATGGATGGCAGTTCAACTGCTCCACATGAGCATCGATGCGTTGTGTCACTACATGCATCAATAAGAAAGACAAAACACGTCCGCGATATTTTTCGCTGATACCTTCTACTGGATAGTCTTTTGTATCTATCAATGTATAATTACTACAAATTTTTGGCAAAAGTTTAGCTACACGTTCAGATAACACTCTCTGTTCATCTTCGCCTAAAAATAAAGTGACTGGGGTCGTTTCTTCAACGATCTCTAACGTCCCGTGAAGAAACTCGGCAGCATGGATAGATTTCGATGGGAGCCAGCTTTGTTCTTCCCAGTAACACATGGCATATGAATAAACAGCTCCCCATTGATTCCCTGCTCCGATAAAATAATGCATGCTATCACGTCGATGCTTTTCTGCAAATGATAAGCCAAATGCATCTGCTTTTTTCTCTGCTTCAACTAACCCTGTTGGCAAATAATGTTCGAGCTGTTCATAGTACTCTGAGTAATCTTCGAATTCCCCATGCAAATACATCAATCGATCTGCTACCATAAAAAATTTGATTTGTTCTGTTCCGGGAGCTGGATAAGTAACCACAAAATCGCATAGTTGAGACAACTTACTCTCCGCTTTATCGATAAATCCAATCAGTGTCGCTCCTACTTTCTTGATTTCTTCTACTGCTTTCACTACTTCTTGGGTTGTCCCAGTAACAGAGGACACGACAACGATAGAATCTTTTGTTAATCTTTTGTTTCCAGTAGTGTAATATTCTGCAGCATGCTGTACAAAGACAGGCAAGTTGCTTTTCCCATTCATATAAGTGACAGCTTGCATCGAGGAAGCATACGTTCCACCGATTCCTAGATAATAGACAGCGTCAAATTTTTCCGCATAAAGTTTATCGATGATTTCTTCTACTTGCGGACGTAAAGCTAGTGCGCCTTTTATTGCTTTGATTTGTTCTTCTTCATTGAATTTCAGCATGATTTCCACCTCTTATAATTTACTTTTCAAGACTGTATCAAAGTCTTCAAAAATCTTTTTGTTCAAGTCAATACCTTTAGCTACTGCGGTTTTATAAGCGAATAGTTGAAACGGAACGACAAGCGCTAATACAGACAGATATTCATCACATTCTATTGCTAATCCAAGTGTTTTCTCGTTTCTTGCTTTTTTTGTGGTAATGGTGAGAGTCTCTCCAACGTACCGACTCATATATCTTTGCAACTTTTGCGAACGTTCCTTATTTACACTTTCCCCTTCAATAAAGAATAGCAAATGCGAAGTATCTGCCTCCAGGTATGGGCCGTGCATATAAGCTTCTAACTCAAATCCTTGTGACGGAACGCGGATTGTTTCAGTCAATTTCGTCTCTGCTTCTTTAGCTGTTCCCCAGTTTGGACCATATCCAATGGTGACGAAACGCTGTGCTAAACGAAATAAACTTTGATATCCATCAAAAAATTCTTCCGTTTTTTGAATAATCGCTGGTAAATGGTTGATTATTTTGCGCAACTGTTGCATGTAGTCTTGTTCTATTTTTTTGCTGATTTTATTTTTACTTATTCCAATTCCTATCCCTAAGAGTAGTAACTGTAAAACAGTCGCAGAATAGCCTTTTGTAACGAAGCCTACTGATTCTACCCCGGCACCTAAATCAATAATTTGTGCAGCTTCTAAAGCAAGTGGACTTTGCACGTCATTTGTGATAGCAACAACAGGTAACCCTTGTTTTTGTATCATTTTTACTGCTTCAACAGTAGAAGCACTTTTCCCGCTTTGTGACACAGCAATCACAGTATCGATTGAAGGAGAAAGTTTTCCATAATGGAAAAAATAAAAAGGTTCTTGAATATCGACAGTAAGATCACCATAAGATTCCAATGCTGGCTTCGCTGCTAAACAAGCGTTATAAGATGAACCCGTTGCTAAGATCAGTAAATTCACTGTTTTTTTCATATGTTCTCTTGTCGAAAAATCATTCTTTTTCAAGATCGTACTTAGTACTTCCTTTTCTTCATAGATATAATCTTGCATCGTAAACATTTTCTCTGCTCCTTTTTTAAAAAATCCCTATCCACGAACCAAAAATTCCAAAGAAAGCTAGTCCGATCAAGATCGTTAATGGTTTCACTTCTTTCTTCAATAGATAAAACACTATGCCAAATGCTCCAAGACATAAGATATTTGGAACGATATCATCAAAAATACTTTGAACAGTCACAGCATTTTCTCCTGAACCGATTTTTAAAGGAATATTGATGGTGATCATCGTGGCAGTCATTGCTCCAACGACCATCAGTCCAATAATAGACGCGCCTAATGTCAAACTTTCCATCATACCGTTTGCCTGGATCTTTTTCAAAAAACCCGTTCCTAAGCGATATCCCCAACCTGTTGCTAGATAGCGAAACAGAATGTGCGGAATATTGAAAATCAAAATGAACAAGATAGGGCCTAAAATATTTCCTTGCATGGCTAAAGAGGTACCCACACCTGTGGCAATCAATCGCAAAGTTCCCCAAAAGAAAGAATCTCCTAACCCTGCAAGAGGTCCCATCAAAGATGTTTTGATACTATCGATCGCAGTCACATCAAATTCAGGATCATCCTTATTTTCTTCCTCCATTGCAGCCGTGATTCCTAAAATCAGTGTAACGATATGTGGGGTCGTGTTAAAAAACTCTAGATGCCGTTTCAAAGCTGCTGCCATTTCTTCTTTCGACTGATATAACTTTTTCAAAATCGGAATCATTGCATAAACATAAGCCATATTCATCTGACGTTCATAATTCCAAGAAAACTCCATTTGAAAAGAACGCCAAAATACGTGATTTAGCTCTTTTTTCGTTATTTTGCTGTTTTTGATCTCAGAATTCTTCATCTTCTTCTACCTCCCCTGCAGTTGTTTGAAGTGGTAGTTGACGGACATTCATAATATTGACTACCACAACTGCTAAAATCGCACCAAAAATAGCTACTCCGGTCACAGGAATCTCTAAGTAAGAAGCTATAGCAAAACCTAAGAAAAAATATGGTGCAACTTGTTTGTTGATCAGCAAACGAGCAAGCATCGCAAAACCAAGAGCTGGAATCAACCCTGTAGCTACTGACAACCCCTTTTGAACGAAGTCAGGAATCATATTTAATAGATTTCCGATCGTATTGCTTCCCACCATATAAGAAACCATTACCACAACACCAAGCATCAAGGAAAGACCGATACCGGCAAGCAAGTGCATATGCTCGACTCCTTTATAATTTCCTTCTTCTGCATAATTGTCTGCTTTATGGTTCATAATTGGAATCAAAAGCCCTAAGTAAATATTTTTCAATATCAATGTCAACGTAGCAATCGGCAAACCTAGTAAAAGCGCGGTTTCTGTACCGGCTCCAGCTGTAATAGCAAAAGCCGTCCCTAAAATCCCACCGGTCACAACATCAGGTGGAATCGAAGCACCTACTGAGAACGATCCGATAAATGCTAACTCTAAAGTTGCGCCCATAATGATCCCAGTTTTTACATCACCTAACACGATTCCTGTAAACAGCCCCGTCACAATCGGACGAGAAAGCAACGATGTCCCTAGTGCATATTCTGATTGTGCGACAAATGCAACAATTCCTAATAAGACTGCTTGTACAATCATTGAGATTCTTCCTTTCTTACAAAACTTCTCTTACATCCACTTTTTTATCTGCTGGTACTTGACGGATTTCTACTTCTATTTGTTTGTCAATTAATCGTTTCAAGCGTTCCTCCTCTTCTGGTAAAATATTTACCGCTTTTCCGATGCTGCGAGTACCAGGTTTTGCCTTGATCCCTCCTAAGTTGATGGTTTTGATTTCTGGATACGCTTCTGCCAGCTTATATGCATCCTCGATCGATTCCACTACGATGAATAACTTATATTTATCTGTCACCCCGCTTTTCAACGCGGCAATCGAGTCATCAATTGATTTGATCACTAGTTTGACTCCTTGTGGCTTGGCTAATTTGATCGTTGTCTTTCGTATCTCATTCGTAGGTACATCATCATTAGCAATCAAAATACAGTCTGCGCCTATTGTTTGTGTCCATGAAAAAGCTACTTGTCCGTGTAATAACCGATGGTCGACTCTTGTCAATACAATCATTTTTCTTCCTCCTAAAATTCGTCTTCTTCTATTTTCTGATTGAGCCGCTCGTTACAAAACTGGATCATTTTTTTTGAATCAGTTAGCACCTGCTGGATCAAAACAGTTGTCTCTACTTCAGCGTCCAACCGAGATACTAGCTCAATCAATAGTGGCAAATTCAATCCGGCAACGAGATAGACATGATCCCGATTGATATATTGTAAGAATTCGTTGTTGACACTTCCGCCAAAAAGATCCGTCAGAACAATGATTTCTTTATCTTTGTACCTCATAAAAAGCTGGCTTACTGTTTCCGCTAAATCAAAATTCTCATCAATATAGCAATCCAATACAGTAATAGAATGATTTTTCCCATAGATCAGCTCTAATGAATCTAATATCCCTGAAGCAAATTTTCCATGGGAAGCTAAAATAATTTCTCTATCCACTTTTTCATCTCCTCTTTTCACTTACACATACTAAAAAAGCAAGTTGCATGCCAAAATTAGTGGCAACAACTTGCTTATGTTCAAAATTCTTCTTCTATCGAGAGAAACTCTGTATCTTCACTCAAAATATCATAGATATAGGCAATCTCAGAATTGGGGATCATGACACTATAATGCTCTTCAATGACACTAAACGCAGATTTAATAGCAGATAACCCTTCTTTTTGACACTGCTTCCATTTCTCTAATCCTTGATAGGTTTCGATTGGCATTTGTCGGATCAATCGTTCAATGAGACAGCTCACATGGACATACAACGCTAATTTTTTGGGATTGCTGATGCTTCGATTCAACTGCACCTCTAATTCTCTCATAAAATGATCGATTTCTCCCATCACCTTCTCTGTATCTAGAATAGTCACGGAATCCAGTACTTTTTCCAATGAAAAATTACGAATGATGCGCTGATTGAATATTTCCTTCTCTGAAGCATTCATAGTAGTGTCCAACCATTCAGCTAGTACAGACATCTTTTCCCCCGAGATGAGGTCTTCTAATGAAAGATAGTCAATATTGGTGATATCAGGATCTGTGGTGCCAATCATTCCTACGACTTCGTATATGGAAAATAATGGGTCACTGTTTTTCTTATCTTTCAATTGCTGATATTCATATGGGATGATTTTCAACTGACAAGCCGTAGGTAAGCTTTTTTCTAGCAGTTCACTTAAGTGGACCGCCGTACCGATTCCAGTGAAGCAAGTAGTAATGAGTGCTTTGGGTTTGTTTTCCTCTGGATAGAGCAGTCGCCATTCTGGCTGGATCTGTCGAACAGTCTCTTCTGCTATCTCTTCTAATAATACATTTTTTTGCAGGCATTCCCCTACTGTGATTGCTAAAGGTGTCGTTACATTATTCAAAATCAAAAGCGGTACGGATAACTGTTTTTTAAAAAACTGATGGATTTCTTTCAGAGATCCCATGTCTACTAATATGATCAATCCATTTGAAACATCGCTGTTTTCGCAATAATCAAGGATTTCTGAAGCAATCTGCTGTGGTGTGACATCTAGTGGCATATCAAATGATTCAAATAGATCCTCTTGTAATAAACGATTTACTACATTTGCCATACTGCTAGCAGTTGCATAACCGTGAGAAGCAATCATCGCTTTTGGCAGTCGTTTTTCTTTTGACCATTTCGCTTTTTTTAGATAGATCGTCAGTAAAATCCGATCCATACTTGTGTCTTCAATATCTAATTTGATCTTACTTAATTCCAGAATTCGTTGGACATAGTGATAACTAGATGGATAAGACTGAGAAACTTGTTGTTCTAATTCTTTGATTAGTTGGATAATATCATGTTCTTCCGGTAACCATTTGATAGTGCTTCGCTGATAGAGATAGTAACTCAAGGCATAGACACTGTTTCCATCGAATTTGATTTGATAGGCAGTTTCCATTTGTCGAAAGGTCTCTCGGATAGATTGTGTCCAATAAACCAGCAGCTCGTGTTTTTCTTGTCTACTGGTCTCAAACAGCAAAAAATCAAATAATTGAATCACTTCTTGCTTTAATTTTCCTTCGCAAGAATATAGCAGACAGTTATTTTTCTTGAAATCAAGTAGGATTTGCTCAAAACTTTTAACGATTCGCTGCTGTTCGGGCTGTTGCTTCTCCATTAATTGCTCTAAGGTCTGGTCTTGCGTAATATAGATTCCTTGCTGTGCTGTATTTTTAGTAATAGGCTGCGCAAGTAGCTCTTTTTGCAAATGATGGATCGTGACATGGATTTCAGGCTGTTCACGCTGTTCAGCATATGCTTTTGCTGCTGAAACTTTGACGATATTTTTCAGCTCTCCTATGTTTCCGGATAATTTCTGACTTGTTAAAAGTGACAAAGCTGGTCCACTGACTGACAAAGGGCTCCCCATTTTTCTTTGTTCTTCGAGAAAAAAAGAGTAAATCAGTTCTAGCCGTTCATTACGACTACGCTGATTAAGTGCAGGTAGTTCGATTCGGATAGGTATTCTTCGAATGAAAGTTGTTAAGAAATGACTAGTAATCTCTTCAGTCGTAGCAAAAAAGAGACGTGTTTTGATCCGGCGTGACAAATTAGGTTCTCCCATACGATAAATCACACCTTGATCAAGATAGGTGAACAGTTTTTCCTGACCTTCTGGTGTTAAGCGATGTACCTCGTCTAAAAACAAGATCCCACCATCTGCTGCTTCAAAAGCCCCTTTTTTATTTTCTTCTGCACCAGTGTACGCTCCCTTAACATGTCCAAACAAATTGCTAGTCAAAAGTTCAGGATTATCTGCATATTGTGCACAATTAAAAGTGATGAATGGTGCAGAATCTTCTAGCAGATCATGAAGCAGACAATACTGATAGACCAAATTAACTAAATAACTTTTACCTGTGCCACTTTCGCCTGTAATCAAAAGTGGTAATCCGCCATCTGGATAGTAAAGAGCTGTTTTGATTTGTTCGATACTTTCTTTCAAACTGGCGTCGTATCCGATCATAAAAGAGAATAAGTCTTTTGGTTGCGCGAAAAAAGGCTGTTCCTCTTTGAGATCATCGATAGAAAAATAAAAATTCGTGCGTAACTTAAAAAATTGTTTTTCAAAAGCTTCTTTGTGGAAATAAATCACTGGTCGAGAATTGATTTTGACTAGTAGTTGCTCATCATTTAACTGGTTCAAATAATGACTGACTGTGTTTCTTTTTACCCCAAAATGATCAGCTAACCTTTGTGCTGTAAAGACCTCGTTCATATGTTCTAAATCGAAAAAGGCTGTCTGGTTCTCTAAGTAACATAAAATTTCCTTCTTCAACAACTTATTCACCCCTCCTCCATCATAGAAAACGGATTCATTTTGTCAATAAAATCTTTAATAAAGAATTGAAAAATATATCTTATTATAGACAGCAGCCTACTTATCCCTTATAATTTTTATTCTAAAAAACGTACAGTTCCTTCCAGTTTTTATACTGGAATTTCAACATATGAAAGAATAAGGAGGCTATGACTATTCAATGAAATCGGATAAATATAAAAACAGGAAACATACTTCCTGGAAAACTTTTCGAGAAATCATCGGATCTTATCTCGCTGTAGTTGTATTTTTGCCTTTGCTTTATATGGCTATGACAGAACAAACTCGTTTTATTGGCGTAGATACGCAATATATAGCCGAAACAGGATTTTTATTCATCTTTATCTTGATTTTTGCGTTCTATAAATCCTTCCATACAAAATAAGATTCACAGATTTCAACTTTCCTGTCTGTTTTTAGCTATTACAAATCCTTATATGTGGTATAACAACAATTTATTGGCATAATGAGGAAAAACGAGTTATGATGCTTTCAGAGAGTAAAGAGGTACTGTTGTCACCATCCTTTTTATTGATTACGTACACCACTCTTAGTTTTTTCCCATTGATTACGAAAACAAGGTAGAAACATTGATGTTCCTACCTTGTTTTCTTTTTTTATTTTCAGATCAAAATCTCAAGTAGCTTTTGACTTGATGTCGGGAGGTTGTCTTCGTTCCATCAAACCTGATAGAATCTGCGCCAAACCATAATTTTCTCCACTATTATTTATTCCTCTAAGATAGTCCCCACAATAAACGAATAGATATTTTTCTCATTTTCATACTCCTTCTTTGAAAATCAATTAGATTTCTCTCAACCCACTTTTTTACAAAAATTACTTAGTAAAAAAGATTGCAAGAACAAATTAAAAAAGAAGTAAATAGAGTTTCGTCTATAAACATTTACTTGATATATTTTTTATGCAGAATTCATTTATAGAAAAATTAAGTAAAATAGACGTTCCTATGAATGAAGAGACTGGCATGTTGTCTCATTTTCTTTTTTTAAAAAAAAATAGTCTATTCAATTTCTAAAGCTTCTTCATAATAAAACTTTCATTTATGAAAAGGCTTGTTCTCTTTTCATTCTAAATTTCCTAAGCTACAATGTGGTAGTACTTGTTTTTTCAATTGTGGACAAATAAATAATAGGAGGAATCATATGATTCAGTTATTACGTTATGCAAAAGACTATCGTAAGCAAATCATTTTGGGCCCGTTCTTCAAATTTCTTGAAGCTGTCTTCGAACTTGTCCTGCCTTTAATGATGGCTTCCTTGATCGATAATGGACTAAAAATGAATGACCGAGGAAAAATCATTGAAATGGGCTTATGGATGGTCGCTATGTCTGTGATTGGTCTGATTTGTGCTATCATTTGCCAATACTATGCTTCAGTAGCTTCACAAGGATTTGGTACAGAGTTACGTAATCAGCTAATCAAAAAAATCAATACTTTCTCTCACAACGAGTTGAATCATTTTGGAACAGATACCTTGATCACCCGAATGACAAACGACATCAATCAGCTTCAGCTAGCTTTAGCAATGGTCATTCGTTTATTGATCAGAGCACCGTTTTTAAGTATCGGGTCAGTGGTCATGGCTTTTGTGATCGACTGGGAAGTAGGTCTGTTTTTCTTAGCATTATTGCCTGTTTTCTCAATCATTTTATTTTTTATCATCAAAAAAACCGTTCCTCTCTACCAAAAAGTGCAAGAAAAACTAGATCAGCTCAATGAACACGTTAGTCAGAATCTTAGCGGTGTTCGTGTCATCCGCGCATTTGCGCAGACAAAAAAAGAAACAGAGAAGTTCGATAAAAGCACAAATGATCTAGCGAACAATTATTTACGTGTTTCCAATATCTCTGCCCTATTATCACCTGCTACAACCTTGATCATGAATATCGGGATCATCTGTTTGCTGACAGTTGGCGGGATCAAAGTAAATATTGGTAGCTTGCAACAAGGACAAGTTCTTGCTTTGATCAATTATATGAATCAAATGCTTTTGGCACTGATCGTTGTTTCAAACCTCGTCGTGATCTTCACACGTGCCGAAGCTTCAGGAAATCGGGTGAAAGAGGTGCTAGACACAGAAAATTCGATTCTTGAAGCTGAGGTCAGTACTACTCCCGATTTTTCTTCTGAAGCAATTATCGCTTTTGACCATGTTGACTTCCGTTATACTCCTGATTCTGGTCTTTCTCTCCAAAATATTACATTTCAGCTGAAGCGAAATACAGTCCTTGGAATCATTGGTCCAACCGGAAGCGGGAAAACGACTTTGACACAATTGATTCCGCGTTTCTATGATGTCAGTTCCGGTACAGTTATAATGGACGGAATGGATGTTCGTTCTTGGCAGCTGGATCATCTCCGTCAGCAAATTGCTCTTGTTCCCCAAACTTCTGTACTATTTACCGGGACTATTCGTGAAAACCTTCAATGGGGTAAGAAAGACGCCACAGAAAAAGAATGTTGGGAAGCTCTGAAAATCGCTCAGGCAGAAGAATTTGTCCGTCAGCTTCCAAATGGTTTAGATACAAAAGTCATGGAAAATGGGAAAAATTTCTCTGGCGGACAAAAACAGCGACTGACGATTGCAAGAGCTTTGATTGCCAAGCCAGCATTACTGATTTTAGATGACTCTTTAAGTGCGTTGGATTATCAAACAGACTTGGATTTGCGTAAGGCGCTACAGACTTATCTTGGCAGTACAGTGATTATTATCTCCCAACGTGTCCGCTCTATTCAAGAAGCACATCATATCTTAGTGATGGATCAAGGTAAGATTGCTGCTCAGGGTACCCATGAAGAATTACTTGCTCAATCAGCAGAATATCAGGAAATCGTCGCATCACAGGAGGAAGAATAGTTATGAAAGTAAAAAAATTATCCTTGCAGACGCTCCGCCGATTCATTCCTTACCTTACTGCCTATGCAAAAGACATTTGGCTAGCTGTGATACTAGGAATCATCAATGGGATTGCAACAGTTGTGATGACGTTACAAATTGGTCAAAGTATCGATCAAATGATTGGAGAAGGACAGGTCCGCTTCAATCGATTGTTCCATTTACTTATTCTATTCGGTGGTATCGTTTTAATCAACGTAGTCAGTCAATGGCTCATCCAAGTGTTAAGCAATCGGTTAGCTTACTTATCCGTTGCAAAATTAAGAAAAGATGCATTTGCTCATCTGAATCGATTGCCACTTCGTTATTATGATCAAAACTCACACGGAAATATCGTCAGTCGATTTACAAATGATATGGACAATATTTCCATTGCAATTTCTGCGGCCTTCAATCAATTATTTTCTGGAGTGGCAATCATCATTCTTTCGTTTATTTTTATGATGCGTCTAAGTCCACTTCTGACATTGGTCGTTCTTTGTTCTACACCAATTATTTTCCTTGTGAGTTGGATCGTTGCTCGTGCTTCACAAACAAATTTCGATAGACAGCAAAGGATTATTGGGGATATCTCGGGCTTTGTGACCGAACGAATCGGTAACCAGAAAATCGTGAAAGCTTTTCAGCAAGAAGAAGCTAGTCAACAGCAATTTGAACTGCTAAATGCTGATCTATATGAAAAAGGACAACGGGCACAATTTTCTTCTTCCTTGACAAACCCGTCTTCTCGTTTTGTAGATCACCTTGCTTATTTATCGATTGGTTTAGTTGGCGGCCTATTGGCATTGAAGAGTGGTTCGTCAATCACTGTTGGTGTGATTTCCAGCTTTACGATCTACTCAAGTCAGTTTTCTAAACCATTTATCGAACTTTCTGGAATCACGACACAACTGCAAACCGCTTTTTCTGGTCTAGAACGAGCATTTGATTTGATCGATCAGCCAGAAGAAAAGCCTGATTTGCCAGATGCCTATG
This sequence comes from Enterococcus sp. E4-150, assembly GCF_035726465.1. Classification (NCBI taxonomy): domain Bacteria; kingdom Bacillati; phylum Bacillota; class Bacilli; order Lactobacillales; family Enterococcaceae; genus Enterococcus; species Enterococcus sp. E4-150. The sequence goes on from NZ_JAPRGK010000003.1 coordinate 44,464, forward strand.
CCTTGGAACCCAAAAATATCAAAGGAAGAGTCTCTTTTGATCATGTTTCTTTTTCTTATGACCCCAAACAGCGTTTGATCGAAGATTTCAATTTTACTGCTTATCCAGGTCAAACCATTGCTATAGTAGGAAAAACAGGGGCCGGAAAATCCACACTTGTTAATTTGCTGATGCGTTTTTATGACACAACAAAAGGAACAATTACAGTCGATGACCATGACATCCGCTCTATCCAACGTGATACATTACGTAAAAGTTTTGGAATGGTGTTACAAGATACTTGGCTATTTGACAGTACATTGCGAGAAAATCTTCGTTTTGGAAATCCGGAAGCAAGTGACGCAGAAATCAATGATGCCCTAAAAGCCTCTTACATGTATGAATTTGTAGAACGTTTGCCGGAAAAATTAGATACTAAGATTGGCGGTCAAGGGTTAAAGATATCAGATGGACAACGCCAACTGTTGACGATTGCTCGAACGATGATCAGTAATCCCCCTATGTTGATCTTAGATGAAGCTACCAGCTCAGTCGATACATTGACAGAGAAAAAAATCCAACAAGCCTTCTTAGCAATGATGGAAGGAAAAACCAGTTTTGTGATTGCCCATCGCCTGTCCACAATCAAAAATGCGGACCAGATATTAGTGATGGATCAGGGAGCTATTGTCGAAATGGGCACCCATGATGAGCTGCTTCAAAAAGATGGTTATTACCGACGGCTCTATCAAGCACAATTCACAGCACAATAAAAACAAGCAGTCTTCTGGGATGGGAAGACTGCTTGTTTTTTATTTAGCGTGGATCGCTAAACTTCTTAAAATTTTTTTGTAAGGAATACTACGTCCTACGTAATAAATGGCAATTGATTGAATCGGTAACCATATTACTGTTTTTAACAGGCGGGGCGCCCAAACGACCCAGCTGAACAATGGCACATGGTACATCAACGCAAGCCATAATGGTGTCAAAAATAAGTTGATGATCAGCGTGACACTAAGCGTAGCCAGAATGGCATTTTTCCAAGTGATCTCTTTTCGATAGAAAAAGAATCCGTAGATTGCTCCTTCAATAAATGCATTCAATGTAAATCCAATAAAGAATGCAGATTTCGAGAAGAGGGCCATTCCTACTAAATCAGCTAAAACTGCGCCTATCCCTGACCAAAAAGGACCAAAAAGAATGCCCATGATCACTTGTGGAATAAATGTGACACTGATTTTAATAAATGGGGTCTCGATTGCTACCAGTCGGGACAAAGTGACCATCAATGCAATCAATAAGCCCATAATAGCAATCATACGTGCGTCTAACCGGTGTTTCTTCATTTTTAGCATCTCCTTTAAGAGCTGCTACATCGTATCATGCAGCGAATGCGAAAATAAAACCGCGAACATTACGTCCTTCGTCCAAGAGGCAACATCCCATCCTCTTAGCACTTAACGCTTTATTTTCTACTCTGTATTATTTTTGGGATCTTTTCCCACAGAAACTATAGCATATTTTCACATTTACTGCAAATACGAAAAACTAATATTATTGTTTATATTATCCAATACGTTCGTATTATATCGCATATTATCAGTTTGTTTAGCTTTTATAGCTACATATAGGCGAACATTAAACGTTATTTTTCCATACGCTTATCCATCAAAATGAAAGTGGACGCTTGTCTATTTCATGGACGATTCTTCGAAAATCTAGGAAGCCGGCTTCCAGTCCTCTTAGTAGCACCTCAGCTGTTCCGATATTCGTAGCTAACGGAATCTCATAGACATCAGATAAACGGATAAGTGCTGTTACATCTGGTTCATGGGGCTGTGCAGCCAGCGGGTCTCGAAGAAAAATCACCAAATCTAACTGATCCTCCGAAATCATGGCTCCAATTTGCTGATCCCCGCCTAACGGTCCGGATTTAAACCGATGGATCGGCAAGCCGGTTGCTTCCGTGATCCTCTGCCCAGTCGTCCCGGTAGCAAAAAGTTCATGTTTTTCCAATATTGTTTTATACGCTGTTGCTAATTTCACCATCATAGGTTTTTTTCGGTCATGAGCGATCAAAGCGATTTTCATAAGAGACACTCCTTTTGATATTGTTAACATACTTATTTACTCCAGTGTATCAGTTTTTATTTCTTATGGATATTTATTAAAGCTTAAAACTAGCACATTGACAAAAAAAAGAAAAAATTCTTGTTCAACATGACATTGAAGTTAGTTAACGCTTTCATTTATACTTTAAATAGTTAATAAAACTAAAAAAGAAAGTGTGGAACGTATTATGGTAGAAATGGCTCTGAAAAACGTATATAAAAAATATGACAATGCAGAAAATTATTCTGTAACTGATTTTAATCTATCAATCAAAGACCGTGAATTTATCGTTTTTGTTGGTCCTTCCGGTTGTGGAAAGTCAACTACTTTGCGAATGATCGCGGGACTGGAAGATATCTCTGAAGGAGAACTAAATATCGGCGGAAAAGTCATGAATGACGTGGCACCTAAAGACCGTGATATTGCCATGGTTTTCCAAAACTACGCATTGTATCCTCATATGACTGTTTTTGATAATATGGCTTTTGGCTTGAAATTACGTAAATATGATAAAGCAGACATCAAAAAACGTGTGGACAATGCAGCAGAGATCTTAGGTCTGACAGAATACTTGAAACGAAAACCAGCTGCTTTATCTGGTGGACAACGCCAACGTGTGGCATTGGGACGGGCAATCGTTCGGGATGCAAAAGTCTTCTTAATGGATGAGCCATTATCAAATTTAGATGCTAAATTACGTGTAGCCATGCGTGCTGAGATTGCCAAACTTCACCAGCGTCTTGAAACAACGACCATCTATGTTACTCACGATCAGACAGAAGCAATGACTATGGCTGACCGAATCGTTATCATGAAAGACGGATTTATCCAACAAATCGGTACACCGAAAGAAGTTTATGATACACCCGTCAATATGTTCGTTGCCGGCTTTATTGGATCTCCTGCCATGAATTTCTTTAATGTGACATTGAAAAATGGTGTTATCACAGATGGACATGGGCTTAAGCTTCGTATTCCTGAAGGGAAAAACAAAGTATTAGTTGAAAAAAGTTATGAAGGAAAAGAAGTTATCTTCGGTATTCGTCCAGAAGACATCCACAGTGAACAAGTAGCCCTTGAAGCTTCACCTGAAGCCGTAGTCAAATCAGAAGTTGTCGTTTCCGAATTACTTGGAGCTGAAACGATGCTTTACACAAAAACTGGTTCTACTGAGTTCATCTCAAAAGTAGATGCAAGAGATTTCCATAAACCAGGCGAAATAGTCGACCTTGCTTTCAACATCAGCAAGGGCCACTTCTTTGATAAAGAAACAGAACAAGTCATCAAACTTCCATAAATTGCCCCCTGTTAGAGCTGTGCCAGAAGATGTTGGTGCAGCTCTTTTTAGGACAAAAAACTCTCATCTTAGAGGATTTATTATCCATTACTAGATGAGAGTTTTTTTTGAGAGATCATGTCTAATATGTCGTTTTCTTCGCGTACCCTTGAATCGACTCTTTCCGATTTTCTTTTTTTGCTGCCGTAAATACGGGGATATCAAAATATTTGCTGAGTGTTCCTGCTATAAAATAAGCAATATTATAATCAACTAAACTGTGGATGAGCCCACCAATCCCCATCAAGATGAATACTGTATAAAAATATCCTTGAGAATAATATGTTTCAGGCATATTACCAATAAAGTAAAAGATGCTGACTACTAGCATTTCTGCTAAAGAATGAATCACACCGATCACAAAATTGAACCCTTGGAAACGCCAATTAGCAAAAGTAAACTGTCCATTTTTTAAAACGATACTCGGATGCTTTTGCAAGTACCAAGCCCCAATCAACGCAAACACAAGATGTGACAATGCTCGCAATGCGATGATAACCGGCGTTGTTAAAAAGAAACCAAATGTCGTACCTAGCGCAACAGCCACTGCAACTCCTGGTGTAAAAAACATCGCAATAAATAATGGCACATGAGACGCCAAAGTAAAGGAAGCTGGTGGAATCATGATTTTAGGCATGACCATTGGGATAATGACCCCCATCCCAATCAATAAAGCAGAAATCGTTAGTTTTCGAACTGAATTTTTTCTCATTTTTTCTCTCCCCTAATATGTCTTGACACATAAATGTCGACTTAGTATAACTCACTTACTAATAACTGTCAAGACACATATTCTTTTCTAAATCCATACAAAATGAGTGTGAGTATCAAGTATAAGAATTTTTTGATCAAGAAACAAAAATAGGAGATGTGACAAAATTTGTGTTACATCTCCTTGTTCGGCATAATAGTTGTCAAAAGCTTGCATCAAGTAATAAGACCAACTAACTCAAAAACATGAGAAGCTGTTTTTTGAAATTGTTCCTTGTGACTTAGAGTTAAACGGCAGGCCCACAACCTCTTTCTTAAACGGTGTTCAATCAGCTGAACCTCGGTATTAGCTCAAAAAACGGCAAAATATGAGGAACTATTTTGCCGTTTGTTTCTCTAATACTCAGGTCAAAGCGCTGATTTCACAACCTCTTGGTAAACGGTGTTCAAAAGCTTGCATCTGCGGTAACAAGCCCAAACAAACGAAAAACATGAGGAACTATTTTTGTTTGGTTGTTCTTATTACTTGATGCAGGACAGCTTTTTCACAACTTCTGTCACAACCTCTTTTTTACTGCATATTTTCTGACATCGCATTGCTTAATGCGGCGAATTCTTGTAATGACAAAGTCTCCCCACGACGTTTTGGATCGATTCCAGCTGTTTCCAAGCTTTTTGCTAACCATGCTTTTGTCTGGTCATCTTTGCCATACGAATGCTGCAAGTTATTCCAAAGCGTTTTTCTTCTTTGTTGAAATGCCGCTTTTGTCAATCGGAAAAATGCTTTTTCGTCTGTCACTTCGACTGCCGGTATATCTCTTCTTGTCAGTTTCAAAATCGCTGAATCTACATTTGGCTGAGGGACAAATACTGTTTTTGGTACGATGAATGCTAAACTGGCTTCCATATAATATTGAACAGCAATCGATAATGAACCATAAGCTTTCGTTCCTGGTTCAGCAGAGATACGATCAGCTACTTCTTTTTGCATCATGACGACTAGTTCATCCACAACCAAATCTGATTCAAGAAAATGCATCATGATCGGTGTCGTAATATAGTAAGGTAAATTCGCTACGACTTTTAACGGAAGCTCCTCATGAAATGTTTCTCTAACAGCTGTTGACAAATCGGTCTTTAAAATATCTTGATGTACAATAGTCACATTGTCATAGGGTTGCATCGTATCAGCCAATACAGGGATCAAACGATCATCGATCTCAAATGCTACGACTTGTTTTGCATGCTTGGCTAATTGTTCCGTCAATGCACCGATTCCTGGTCCAACTTCGATCACGTTCGTATGTTCATCTATTTGCGCAGTTTCTACGATTTTCCTTAAAATATTTGGTTCAGTCAGAAAATTTTGTCCTAAACTTTTTTTAAATGAAAAACCATGTTTCAATAAAATCTCTTTTGTTCTAGAGGGTGTCGCAATTTCACGATATTCACTCATGTTGTTCCTCCACTATTTTCATTGCTTGGGCGAGTTCTTTCGGCGTAATACGAAACATCTTCAAACGTTTTTCCAATTGTTTGCCGTTCGTGTAACCGATGCGCAACTCGTCACCTAGTTTTTCTCGTTTTTCTTTTGCTTGTGCCCCAGCTATTAAACCATAGTCTAAAAGGTCTTGTCTAGTGATTTCAGAAACAGCCGTTTGGTAAATGTCTGGCGTCACGACCTTTTTCAATGCTTCTAAAATAGCAGCATCACTTGCATGCTCGACACCAAGGCTTCCCTTTTTCTTTGGTTTAGCTTGTGTGCGCGGCAAAAAAGCATGTTTTGCCTGAGGAACAGCTTCCATAATGATTTTTCTTATTTTTTCTCCTGAAAAATCAGGATCGGTAAAAACGATCACTCCACGAGTCTCTTGGGCATGTTCAATTTGCATCAGGATCTCTTCATTTATTGCAGACCCTATTGTTTCTATCGTATCTGCATCAACTACTTCCCGCAGCCTTCTTGTATCGTCTTTTCCTTCAACGACTATAATCTCTTGGATCTTCATCTTATCCATGTTCGCTTAGACCAAATAATCGGTGCGCATTTGTCCATGTTTGGGCAGCCACTTCTTCTGTCGGAAGATTCCGAAGTTCAGCAATCTTTTCTACTGTATAACGAGTATAGCCTGGTTCATTTCGCTTTCCTCTAAAAGGAACTGGTGCCAGATAAGGGGCATCTGTTTCCACAAGTAATCGTTCGATTGGTACATTTGCTGCAGCCTCTTGGACGTCTAATGCTTTTTTGAAAGTGACGACACCGCTAAATGAAATATGCATCCCTAAGTCAAGAAACCGTTTTGCCCATTCATAATCACCACTGAAACTATGCATGATTCCACCGATATCTCGAACATCTTCTTCTTTTAGGATTTGATACGTGTCTTCAAGTGCTTCTCTAGTATGAATACTGATTGGTAGGTTCATTTCTTTTGCGATAGCAATCTGTCTGCGAAATACTTTATCTTGGACTTCTTTCGGGTCTTCCATCCAATGATAATCTAAGCCAATTTCCCCTAATGCTACAACCTTTGGTAAAGTCAATTGTTCTTGTAATTTATTTTCGATTTCTTTCGTATAACTGCCAGCCTCTGTCGGATGCCAGCCGATAATACTGTATATATTTGGATAGTCATGGCTTAATTGCAAAGACTTTTCAATCGTTGGCGTATCGAAGCCCACGACCGCCATTTTCGTTACCCCCATTTCTTGTGCTCGCTGAATCGTTTCTGGAATATCTTCATTGAACTGTTCAGCATTTAAATGGGTATGAGAATCAAATATCATGTTTATCTCTCCTTTTCATTCTTACTTTAGCACATAAGCACTACTTGCAGAAGTAGCAAAAATCAAAATAGAAGAACTTGTTTTATTGAAATAGAAAAAGCACGAAGATCTAGAGGACCTAGTTCGTACTTTTTCTGTCTGTTGTTGAAATATTTTACTCTTCTGAGCGTTTTTTCTTTTTTTGATAATAGACTGGGATACCTATCAAGGTAACACCTATACCGATCAATGCTAATTTCGTTTGCGTCATCATCGTCATACCTAAAATGAAAATAGCGCCGAGAATCGCAATAATCGGAACGATTGGATAAAGTGGTACTTTATATGGACGTGGCAATTCCGGCGCTTTTTTTCTTAAAATAAAGACACCGATAAAAATCAGTAAACTGAATAGCCACATCACAAAAATCAACATGTCTGTTAAAAAGTCGAAAGAACCAAGGCTCATCATAATACAAGCTACTGCTAACTGGAAAATCGCAGGAACATAAGGAACCGTAAACTTCTTTGAAAGCTTTGTCAGCTGTTTACTGAAAGGTAGCTCGTCTTCTAAAGCCATCGCATAAGGCACGCGGATCCCAGTTAGTGTATAACCGTTCAATGCACCGTATACCGAGATCAAGATCCCAATAGTGACCAGCTTTCCACCGATTCCCCCAAAAATGACGTCTGATGCTTCAGAAGCTGCATTCAAATTACCGGCAAGATGATCAATCGGCAAAGTTTTCAAAAAAACAAAATTGATCAATAGATAAACGACTGTTACAAAACTCAAACCAAGAATAATTGCTTTAGGCAAATCTTTTTCCGGCCGTTTCATTTCCCCTGCCATTGCACCGACACCTAACCAGCCGTCATAAGCAAACAACGTTGCTAACAACGCACTGCTCAATCCTTCGACAAAAGTAACATCTTTTCCAGCTTCGATTGGAAATAACTGGACAGTTCCTTGTCCTGGGGTCAATAATCCCCATATGACAATCACAGCAATTGGTATTAATTTAACAATCAACGTCACTGATTGTACAGAAGCACCGACTTTTGTTCCTAACAAATTCAACCCTGTCACAGAAACAGCGGTGATCACTGCAATCAACAAAAGATAATCGGTAGATAATTGTAATAAGTTCGTCAATTGTGTCGCAAAGATAATCGATAATGCAGCAATATTAGCAGGAAAATAAATCAAGCTTTGCGCCCATCCTAATAAAAAGCTGGGCAATTTTCCATACGCAGCTTCAATATATTTTACAGCTCCACCAGTTTCCGGGATTGCTGTAGCTAATTCAGCCACTGTCAATCCAGCACAGATCGTTAAGAAACCACCCAAAAGCCAAGCTAGCAATGTCAAACTTGTAGACTGAGTACTAGCAGTAACAGCAGCAGTTTTGAAGAAGACGCCTGCACCGATCACGGTTCCCATAACGGTAGCTAATGCGCCAAACAGATTGATTTCTCGTTTTAGTTTGCCTTTCATTCCCATCCTCTTTCTTCTTTGAAATTTGGTATAATTTTCAGTATAACTGAGAATATTTTAATTTACCATTCTTTTTTCTCCACTTTCAGTGAAAAACTCCCTCTTAAGACGGATGTATTTCTTTTTTATTTTTCGTATACTAAACCTACCTTTTCCACGAAGGAGGAACAGTTTATGGATTTTAAGCGTTCTTATCCGAAATTAGCAGATTATTTATCCAACCGGGTCGATTTTTCCCGTAAAGAACAACAGCAGTCCCGTTGGCATTGGTTCACATTAATTTTATTTGGATTAATGACTGTTGCAACGTTATCACAAAAACTAATATTGCTGACTTTGTTCATCGCAATCGTTGCATTGATCAAAGGTCCTGTGATGATCTTGTGGGGGATGTTGTATTCCTTTTTGGTTGGGCTTTTTCCGCCTATCGGTATTTTGCTTTCAGCGATTTTCTTTTTATTGAATATCGGAACATTTACAAAGAACTGGCGGATGACCTTAGTCGGGATCTATTTTTATTTCTATCCTTTTGGAGTGATGGCACTTAGTGAAGTCATGCATTGGGATAATCATTGGTTTATAGCTGGCTCCTTGCTTTTAGGGTTGATCTTGTTACACGTGATGTTGACAAAGCTCTATCAACATTATGGTATCGGACGTACGATTTTCTGGTATGTCTTTTCGATCCCATTTGCACTGCTTACTGCTCTCTTACCAAACCGTTTGAAGACAAAAATAAAAGGTTACCATAAAATCAAGTGATAGGATTTTTACAAAATAAAGAAAACAATCATCGAAGTCAAAGCCGATGATTGTTTTTTTATCTATATTTTCAATCACACATATAAGAGCACAAACTAATTGAACATAAAGTGATAGAACTTAGAATTAACACATCAACGCTACTGTTAGATATAAATATAGATGTAACAAAGTCATTGCATTCAAACTTTATGAATGTAAGGACAATAAAAAAGAGTACCAGATGAATCAATTAAAATCTGCCCGACCCTTTATCATTATGCTTTTTTTCTGTTTTTACGATTCCTATTAGTATTATTCTAAATTAACAAAAATCAGCGAAGCTCGTACTTCTTTTTCTAGGATTTATTTTGGATAGTTCTCTGTTTCTGTATTATATGATTGGCTTCAAGTAATAAGAAGGAATTTACGAAAATTGCTTCTCAAATTTCGGAAAAAGGGGGTATGACACAACTAGTGTCATACCCCCTTTGAATTTCTATGCGATTTCTGAGCCATTTGGCATGGATTTTGGTGCTTCGATCACTTGTAAAGAGCCATCTGGTGCTTCTGCAGAAAGGATCATTCCTTGACTGATTTGTCCACGCATCTTTCGTGGTTTCAGATTTGCTACAATGACGACTTTTTTCCCGATCAATTCGCTTGGATCAGGATAAAATTCAGCGATTCCTGACAAGATTTGACGGTCTTGGCTGTCTCCAGCATCTAGTCGGAATTGCAGCAACTTATCTGCCCCTTCTACTTTTTGACAGTTGATGACTTCTGCTACTTTTAGTTCTACTTTTTCAAATACATCAAATTTGATTTGTTTTTCTTTCGTTGAAACAAGTTCTGTTTCTTCTGGATCCCATTTGACTGTATCTTCGTTTGTTTGAGTACCTTCAGACATTTTTTCTTGAATAAAAGCCACTTCTTCTTCCATATCTAAACGTGGGAAGATTGGTGTACCTTTTGCAACTACTTTTGTTCCTGAAGGAAATTCGCCAAAGTGTAATCCTTCAAGATTCATCGTTTCAGAGTCCAATCCTAGTTGATTGAAGATCTTCTCTGGCGTTTCTGTCATGATTGGCTGAAGTAATATCGCTGCGATACGCAAAGATTCAGCTAAATGGATCATGACACTATTCAATTCAGCTTTCTTTTCTTCGTCTTTTGCTAATATCCATGGTTCTGTTTCATCAATGTATTTATTTGCACGAGAAATCAGCACCCAGATTTCAGCCAACGCTGTATTGAATTCCATTTTTTCCATTGCATCGTGGTAACGTCCGACAACGTTAGCAGCCGTCGTAGACAGTTCACTGTCAAATGGAGTGACAAGTGAGGCATAGTCAGGAACGAGTCCATCACAATATTTGTTGATCATAGCAATCGTTCGATTCAATAAGTTCCCTAGATCATTTGCCAGATCATAATTGACACGGGAAACAAAATCTTCTGGCGTAAAGACACCATCTGACCCAAACGGAACAGCACGAAGCAAATAATAACGAAGTGCATCTAAACCATAACGTTCCACAAGCATTTCAGGATAAACGACATTTCCTTTTGATTTAGACATTTTTCCGTCTTTCATCAATAACCAGCCATGCCCAAATACTTTTTTAGGTAGAGGCAAATCAAGAGCCATCAGCATGATTGGCCAATAGATCGTATGGAAGCGAACGATTTCTTTACCGACCATCTGAACATCTGCAGGCCAGTATTTTTCGAATAGACTTTCATCTTCGGAGCCATATCCTAGTGCAGTAATATAATTGGATAATGCATCGATCCATACATACACCACATGTTTCGGATCACTCTTGACTGGCACCCCCCAAGTAAAGGTTGTTCTTGAAACTGCAAGATCTTCTAATCCTGGTTTGATAAAGTTGTTGATCATTTCGTTTTTACGAGATTCTGGCTGGATGAATTCGGGATGTTCTTCATAGTATTCCAACAGACGGTCTGCGTATTTGCTCATGCGGAAGAAGTATGATTCTTCTTTTACCAATTCTACTTCGTGTCCACTTGGCGCTTTACCACCGATCACGTTACCTTCGTCATCTTTGTACACTTCTGCAAGTTGTGTTTCTGTAAAGAATTCTTCGTCAGAAACAGAGTACCAGCCTTCATATTCACCTAAGTAAATATCTCCCTGTTCTAATAAACGATCAAATATTTTTTGAACAGCTGCTTTATGGTAATCATCTGTCGTGCGAATGAATTTATCATAACTGATATCAAGCGTTTTCCATAATTTCTTGACATCAGCCGCCATTTTATCTACATATTCTTGCGGTTTTACACCTAGTTCTTCTGCTTTTGTTTCGATTTTTTGACCATGTTCATCCACTCCAGTGAGATAAAACACATCAAAGCCCATCAACCGTTTATAACGAGCAATTGCGTCACATGCAATCGTAGTATACGAGTTGCCGATATGAAGTTTGCCGCTTGGATAATAGATTGGCGTAGTGATATAAAAAGTTTCCTTTTCTGCCACGGGGCTCTTCCTCCTTTATCGCATGATGCGAATTCGTTTCCTTGCTAGTATACCATAAAAAAAGCATGCTGTTAGCTTTTTTTCAAAATGAAAAAGACTGGATAAACGACTTCTATCTACGTTCAATCTATCCTTTAAAAGGATGAATAGGTTGAATAAATGCGGGTTTTTGTTTTGTTTCATATCTACTAAAAAACGGCTTTTTATTTCTCCCCTCACACGTGGTATAATAAAGACTATCTATCTTAGTAAGGGACTGGAACAATCATGCAGAAGAAACATCTTTTTTTTACACTTAGTATTGCTTTTCTTTCATTAGCACATTTAATATTCAGCTATTTTTATATTCGTATGTATGGTTATTTTAACCTCCATGGGCATTTGAGCAGTTTTATGACAGCAGCTTGGATTTTGCGTTTTATCATTGACGTATATATCGTTATTTGTGGCTTCTTTGCCATTCGTGAAGAGCGGTATAAAGTATTGCCGTTTTATCTGCTTTTCTTTTTATTCAATCTCATACTTCCATTTATTTTTCATATTTAAATGATAACCTAGATTTTTCAAGTAAATCCTTGGTTTTTTTTCAGAGTCTGCTACAATAAGGTAAAAAGTACTTTTACTGTCAATGGAGGTGGTCAGATGAACCGTTTTGCTTCTAAAGAAGAAGAAAAATTATATTATGAACATGAAGCTAGTGAAGAAGAATTTCTTAACTGGTATCAAAAACAGGAACGTCCAGAATATGACAAGCCCTCTTTGACTGTCGATATCGTACTGATGTGCTATAACAAAGAAGAAGATCAGCTGAAAGTTTTGTTGATCCAAAGAAAAGGGCATCCTTATCGAAATTCATGGGCATTGCCTGGTGGCTTTGTCCAAAAGGATGAGTCAACTGGAGAAAGCGTCTTAAGAGAAACAAAGGAAGAAACTGGTGTGGTTATTTCAAAAGAAAATATTGAGCAACTGCATACATTCAGTACGCCTAATCGAGATCCGCGAGGCTGGGTCGTCACAGTCAGCTACTTAGCCTTTATTGGAGAAGAACCGCTAATCGCCGGAGATGATGCCAAGGAAGTACGCTGGTTCACACTAGAACGTCATAGTAACAAGATCCATTTATCTAGCGGAGAAGTGGCTATCTCGCTTGATTTAGTCACTGGAGAGTCTTCTGGCAAAGATACTTTGGCTTTTGACCATAGTCAAATCATCTTGAAAGCATTCAACCGTGTAGTCAATAAAATGGAACACGAGCCGCAAGTTCTACAAGTTTTAGGTAAAGATTTCACGATTACGGAAGCTCGAAAAGTATTTGCTAAATTCTTAGGGATCGATTATAAAACGATCGATCATTCCAATTTTAAGAAAGCTATGCTCCAATATTTCGATGAGATCGGTGAACGTCCTGTAGGAATCGGCCGTCCTTCAAAAATCTATCAGCTCAAGCCGGGGCACCATGAATAAGGTTGTGAACAAAAGATTCAGACCTAATCATTCAAGAAAGAACGCAAAAACAACTCTTTGTGAGTTACGTTTTTTGTTTCAGAATTTTGATGTATTCGTAAACTTTCTGAATAAAAAATTAACAATAGCAGAAAAAGCTCGTACGAACTTTTTCTGCTATTGTTTTATTGGTTTGTCATAATTAGTGAGCTTTTCTTCAAAAGAAAAATTCCTAGAAACAAAAGTCATTAAGACTTTTTATTAACAAGGCGAACCCTAACGCTCCTATCAGTTTCATTCATTTTTTATCCCTTGATAACCGAATGTCTGCCCATTTTTTCTACTACTTGGCTCTTTCTTACGGAATTGCTTTCTTCTGCTCCGTCGGTATTGATCAAAAGAAATTTTTTATTATACCATTGGGACTTATAACGCAATTTTGTTATTAATTTATGCCAGTCATGAATAGAAAAATCAGCATGTGCTTCTTCTTTTGGAAAAGATTCTACAAATAAGTAGTCATATTGTTTGACCAATTTCCCAGATAATTGTTCAAGATAATCTTCTCGCTGGTTCTTTTGTTTCAGATAAAGATCCATTACTTTTCTCTTTTGTTTCTGATAATTGCTTGCCTGATCTAACCTTGTCTTTCTATGGTGAGCGGAGCGGACTTTCACATTCAATTTCCGCTGTGCATGTTGCAGCTTTTCTTCTGTTTGGTGAAATTTTGGTAAAGTTACTTCTAGAGGTCGAGATGTTTGGATCAATGTCTTCGGATGATAGGCGATCCCGATCCATTTAGCTAAAGATTCTTTTTTTACTGGCGAAACATCACAAAGTAGTGCGACATAGAATTCTTCATTATATCGAGCAGAAATCGTAGCGGAGCGAATCGATCCTTCAACTGGCCGATGCTGATTTATCTTGATTAGTTCTTTTTGTTTTGGTAACTTTAAGTAGCCATTTTCCAGATAGATCGTACGGGTTTGGTTGTTGGTCGTATAAGATTGCCACATACTTTTTTTCGTTTTAAGCTTTGGGAAGCTGGCACGTCCCTTGAAATAATTGCGAAAAGCCCGGTCCAAATTAAGCTGTGCATTTGCTAAAGCAAGACTGTCTACTTCTTTTAAGAATGGGTATTCTTTTTTTAATGTAGCGGGTGTGAGCGAAAAATCGGCCACTCCTGTTTGTTGCCAACTTTTCTGCCGCTTTTTCAGCAAATGGTTATAGGTAAATCGAGCACATCCAAAAGTACGAATCAATTGCTGTTTTTGTTCTTCTGTCGGATACATACGGAATTTAAAAGCTTTTAGCATCTATGTCCCTCCTAGTTAGCAACCAGAAGAGATTCCTTTTGTCGTTCTAGTTTTTTTGCGTAATATGGGACTTCCTGCTCAGTTGCATAGACAAAATGTTCTGGTGCGATTTCACGAAGTTGACGTACTTGTCCGTCATCTGGTTCAGGTTGATATTTGATTCTTCTGCGTTTTCTCTCATGGTCTGGATCTGGTAGAGGAATAGCAGATAACAAACTTTCTGTATAAGGATGAACACCGTGATTATAGATTTCATCACTTGTTCCCATCTCTAATAACAAGCCGTTATGCATTACACCGATTCGGTCACTAATATGTTTAACCATCGACAAATCATGTGCAATAAATAGATAGGTCAATTGATGTTCTTTTTGGAGATCTTGCAACAAATTGACCACTTGGGCTTGGATCGACACATCTAGTGCAGAAATTGGTTCATCACAAATGATAAAACGCGGTTTTACTGCCAATGCTCGCGCAATACCAATACGCTGGCGTTGCCCACCTGAAAATTCATGAGGATAACGAGTACCGTGGCTTGGATTCAATCCAACAGTTCTCAATAGATCATCGACTTTTTTTGCACGCTCTTCAGATGATTTAGCTAGTCCATTAACATCAATTCCTTCGGCAATGATATCTCTGACTTTCATCCGAGGATTCAACGAAGCATATGGATCTTGGAAAATCATCTGAACATCATGCCGGAATTTCGTCAAACCTTTTTTATCTTTGATCTTCGTTATATCTTGACCGTCGAATAATATCTCACCATCAGTAGGTTCATTCAAGCGAATGATCGTACGGCCAGTAGTGGATTTTCCGCTTCCAGATTCTCCAACTAAACCGAATGTTTCTCCTTCATAGATGTGAAAGCTGATGTCATTTACAGCATGTACTTCATTCTTTTTTCCTACATTGAAATACTGTTTCAATCCTTTAACTTCAAGTAGTTTATTTGGCATCAGCAATTCCTCCTTGACCGTAAGTATGTTTTTGTTTCTCTTTAAAGATAGCCCAGCGACGTTGGATTTCTTCTGGCGGTGTCACTTTGGGTGCCTGTGGAGCAAGTAGCCAAGTTGCTGCCTTGTGTGTTTTTGATAGTTCAAAAAATGGTGGTTCTTGTTCTGCATCGATTTTCATCGCGAATTCATTTCTTGGATAGAATGCGTCTCCTTTTGGCGGGTTCAATAAATCCGGTGGAGAACCAGGAATAGCATACAATCGATCGTTCGCACTATCTAATGTCGGCATTGAACCAAGCAGTCCCCAAGTATAGGGATGTTGCGGGTTGTAGAAAATTTCTTCCGATGTTCCAACTTCAACGATTCTTCCTCCATACATGACAGCGACACGATCAGCGACATTCGCTACTACACCAAGGTCATGAGTGATAAAGATAATTGATGTATCGATTTTTGTCTGAATTTCTTTCAGCAGCTCCAAAATCTGTGCTTGAATAGTCACATCAAGCGCTGTTGTAGGTTCATCAGCAATCAGGATTTCCGGATAACATACCAGTGCAATCGCGATCACGATCCGTTGACGCTGACCTCCTGAGAACTGATGCGGATAACTGTTGATACGTTTCTCAGCTTCGGGTATTCCAACTAATTTAAGCAATTCTAATGCAGCTTTTTGTCCCTCTTTTTTTGAAACTTTATTATGCTTTCTAAGGGACTCAGCGACTTGCTTCCCAATGGGCATCGTCGGATCTAAAGAGGTCATTGGATCTTGGAAAATCATCGCTATTTCTTTACCACGGATTTTTTGCATCTCTCTTTCTGATTTTCCAACGATATCGTTACCTTTAAAGAGGATTTGACCAGCATCTATATTGGCGTTGCTTGACAGCAAGCGCATGATGCTTCTGGTCGTCACTGATTTTCCACTTCCAGATTCCCCAACGATCGCCAATGTTTCTCCTTTATTCAAATGAAAATTGACACCGCGAATCGCTCGTACCTTTCCAGCATACGTATCAAAAGAGATTTCTAAGTCTTTCACTTCTAAAATTTTCGTCATCGTCTTCACTCTTTCATTTTAGGATCAAAGGCATCACGCAATCCATCAGCAAGTAAGTTAAAGCCAATCATGATAACCGATAAAGTTACTGCCGGAATCCATAACAGATAAGGCAGATACAGGAATGTCTTGTACCCTTCGCTCAACATCGTTCCTAATGAAGCTGACGGAGGCGTAAGACCTAAACCGATAAAGCTTAAAAAGGCTTCGAAGAAAATAGCAGATGGAATACTAAACATCATTTGAATAATAATGACACTAGAGATATTCGGCAAAATATGTTTGAATGCAATTTTCATTCTTGATTCACCTAATGTCAATCCAGCTAAAACATATTCTTGATCTTTTAATTTCATTGTTTGTGCACGAACGATACGTGCCATTGGTATCCAGTTTGTGATGGCCATAGCAGCCACGATTGAAAAAATTCCTGGTTCAAAAACGACCAACATCAAAATCATGACAACGAGGTTTGGAATTCCTGACAAGATTTCCAAAAAACGTTGCATCACGTTATCGACACGTCCGCCTAACAAACCAGAAACCAACCCGTAAGCTACACCAATCGTTACATCTAGTAATGCAGCAATAAATGCGATCAGCAACGAGATTCTCGTTCCCATAAATAAGCGGCTTAATACATCACGTCCCAAACCGTCTGTTCCTAAAAAGAAATTTACGTTTGAAGGGACGTTTGCTTGAGCATATTTATCAACAAGTTCACCACCGACCATTGCTTTTCCATTCAATCCATCGATATTGATTCCCGGAATACGAGGAGGCAAATTGATATAAGCCACGTTTTGGGTAGTTGGATCATGAGGAGAAACAAAGATTGTGATCACAGAGATCAAAATGATGACCAATAGTAAAACCATTGAAATAACGGCAGCTTTGTTTTTCTTTAAACGGCGCCATGAATCTTGGATAAAATTCAAAGAAGGTGCAGTAATCTGTTCACGTTCTTCTTCGGTATTTTTTTGTAATGGAAGAAACTCATCCGCAGGGATATCTGCGACTGTTTCATAACGCTTTGGTATCATTTCCATTTATCCTCGGCTCCCTTCTGAAACACGAATTCTTGGATCAACTAGACCGTACAATAGATCCACGATCAAAATAACAAAAATCAGCATAAATGAGTAAAGGATCGTTACAGCCATGATCGTAGGATAATCATTTGTTGTGATTGACTTAACGAATTGTTCCCCGATACCAGGAATAGCAAAGATATTTTCTACCACCAGTGATCCGGTCATCAATGCTACAGCTAACGGTCCTAATAAAGTCATCAAGGGAATCAAACTATTTCGAAGACCATGTTTAAAGGCGATTTCCCAACGGCTCAATCCTTTTGCTTTTGCTAATTCCACATAATCACTATGCAGTACTTCCACCATTTCCGTACGGATAAACCGAGCAGAGTCAGCAAGCGGCGACATGGCCAACGCAATTGTTGGTAAGATTGTGTACACAAAGCCATCCCATTTTGCGATTGGCAAAACTTGTAATTTGATTGCAAAGATATATTGTAATAAAACAGCAAATACAAAGTTTGGAATGGAACGACCTAATATCGCTACGAGTGTAGAAGATGTATCTGCCCATGTATTTTGCTTCATGGCAGAGATCGTTCCTAAAATCGTTCCTAGGACTGTTCCAAAGATAATTGCCTGTAACCCTAATTGCAAGGATGGTCCGATTCTTCCAGCTAACAAATGTGCGACTGGCTGGTTTTTAAATTGGAAGGAAATTCCAAAATCTCCTTGAAGCAAATTAGAAAGATAAATCCCATATTGTACGATAACTGGTTTATCCAAACCGACTTGTTTATTTAGCATCTCGATTGTTTCAGGACTCAAACGTTCCTGATTCGTATATGGCGTGCCCGGCAGCAATTGCATCAAGAAAAAGGTGATTGTTGCAATTAACCAAAGCGTGATGATCATGAAAAAGACACGTTTTAATACATATTTGATATAACTATTCACTAATGTTTCCCCCTAGCTTTTGACTTCTGACAGATGTTTCGCTACATTATTAGATAATGAACCAAAAATAAAGGAGCAATCAAATGAAAAAAAAATCTATCCCCTACGCAGTAGCTTTTCTACTGATTCTGGTTATTTTAATAAAAAATCTCATCAACCATTCCTTTACACTCATTCAATTATCTAATGATCTATTCTTATGGTCATTGCCGTTTCTGATTATTGGCGGTTTTTTATGGGTCTTTTCTTCGGGTTTCTTCGATCATTTTCAGCGATCGGTCCATCTTGCACGAACAAGGAACCGAAAGAAAAAACCAGAATTTTCCTCGCTCTCATCTGCCAGCTACGGTATGTACAGCTTTTGGCTGATCATTGCCGGAATACTAATTGCTCTTTCTGCTATTTTCATGCTTTTTTCTTTGTTAGGATAAGTGAATATGAGAACGAGGTTGCGACATTTGCCGCAGCCTCGTTTTTTCTCATGCTCACGGTATTAACGATTATTCTTCAACGTATGTCCATTTGTAATCCCATGAAGCGCCTGCCGCATGGTGAACGATACCTTTGATTTTTTCATTCACTAGGTGACCTTCTGCTTTTTGGTACACCGGAACGACACCCATATCATCAGAGATGATCTTGATTGCTTTTTGGAAATCATCCCAACGGGCTTGTTCATCACCAGCGTCTGTTGATGAAGCTGCTTTAACTGCTTCGTCATATTCTGCATTGCTCCAGCGACCACGGTTGTATGAATTACCTGTGACAAACAAATCAGTAAAGCTGCTTGGGTCTGCATAGTCAGCAGCCCATCCGCCTAGTACTGCGTCAAAATCACCCGAAGTTGAGCGGTCAAGACGTACAGAGAATGGAACAGGTGTTGGTTTGACTGTTACGCCATCCAAGTTTTCTTGGATTGAGTTTTGAACATATTCGATTACTTTTTTCGATGAATCATCATCAGAAGCCATCAAATCAAATTCTAAAGAATCAACGCCCAATTCTTTTTTCGCTTTTTCCCAATATTCTTTTGCTTTATCTTTGTCATAAGAAACTAATTTTCCAGCTTCTTTTGCAAAGTCTTCGTTCGTTGTTGGACTTTTTACCATATCTGATGGGATCAATCCTGTAGAGACAACTGATCCGTCACCTAGTACTTGTTTTACTAAAGCTTCACGATCGATAGAATAAGAAATAGCTTTTCTTAGGTTCACATTGTTGAATGGTGAATTCTTTTCACGTTGATTGAATTCGATATAGCTTGTCCGCGCTTCTTTAACAGAAGTATAAGCTGGATCGTTTGCGTTTTGCTGTGCTAACTCACCAGACAAGATCACGTCATCTGCTTGGCCATCTTTGAATAAGTTCAATGCAGTAGAAGATTCTTTTACTACACTGACTTTGATTTCAGAAAGTTTTACTGTATCTTTGTCCCAGTAATGGTCATTTTTCTTATAAGTCCATTCTGTATCTGTTCCTGGTCCATCAAAATCTTCTAATGTGAATGGTCCATTATAAACAGCTTTATCACTTGCAGATGCATAGGCATCCCCATTTTCTTCCACTACGGATTGTTTTTGTGGGAAAAATGATGGGAAAGCAAGCAGATATTGGAAATATGGTGTTTGTTTCGTCAATTTGATTTCTAATTCATAGTCACCAACTGCTTTGATCCCTAGTTCTGATTTATCTTTCTTTCCAGCTGTGATGTCTTCTGCATTTTCAACTGGCGCATACAGGTAAGCATATTCAGAAGCTGTAGCTGGGTCTACTGTTCGTTGCCAGCCATAAACGTAATCCGCTGCTGTAACAGGATCACCATTTGACCATTTTGCGTCTTCTCGTAATTTGATTTTGTAAGTTAATCCGTCTTCACTGACTTCTGCCAACTCGCTAGCTCCTGCCGGCTGTGGTTTGCTGTCTTCATCAAGACGGTAAATTCCTTCATAAACGTTATTCAATGCTGTAAAACTGATTGTATCTGTTGCAACTGATAAGTCAGCTGTAGGCATTTCCTGAGGCACGACTAAGTTAAATACGCCTCCTCCATCTGCTGAACCGCTTTTTGCTGAACTACTGTTGCTTGTGGCTGAACTGCCGCCATAACATCCAGCAAGTACAAGGCCGCATACCGCAACCAAACCAAATGTAAATTTCTTTTTCATTTTACGTACCCCTTTGTTGGAATTTTCAGAATAATTAATATTTTCTGAAGTTGTTTAAGAGTTTAATGAATAATTATTAAAAAATCAACACTTTTTTTTGTCTTTTTCATAAAATAATGATTTTTTCGTGAGGTTTCAAGGAATTTTTCAGGAAAAATAGCTTTGTACAAGGTTTTCCATGGTCTTCCAAAAGCCATTAAATAATTTTCGTTATATTGTCTATTATTGCCATACAAAGATAAAAAAGAATAAATAAAAAGAAACTGTGACAAAAGTCTTGTCACAGTCCCTTATTCCGAATAAACGGTGTTCAAAAGCCAGTTTCTCGGTATTAAGCCAAATTTATGCAAAAATGTAGAAAGCCATTTTCACAAAATTTTTCTTAATACTCGAAACTAAGCGACTTTTTCACAACCTCTTCCTTAAACGGTGTTCAATCAGCTGACCCCCGATATTAGCTCAACAAACGGCAAAATATGAAGAACTATTTTTCCGTTTGTTTCTCTAATACTCAGGTCAGGACGCTGATTTCACAACCTCTTTTTATTATTGAGAATCTGGTCGAGGAATAATCGTTTTTGCCATCCAAATATCCGGTTTGTCCCAGCCATTTGCATTTGGTAAGACACCTACGATTTTATAACCTAATTTTTCATAGAATTCATACGGATGTTCACGAAGGTTCTGGATGGAAGCCACTTTATCATATGTATGCTCATACAGGTCCGTTTGACTTAACGTTGTTCCATGGTCTAAATCATCCGTACCTAAATAAATCGTGATTCCTCCTCTGGAAGCTACTTCTTTTTCTAAGTAATTGACTAATCGAGTACCTATTTGGTTCTTTCGTCGGGAGCTTTCTACAACTAATGGATGCAATTCCCAACCTGTGATACCGTATTGAGGGATTGCACCAATAAATCCTACTAACTCATCTTGGTCTACCGCTGCTACCGCGATTCGTTCTGGATTCATCATTTCTTCTACTTCTTCTGCCGAGCTGTCTCCGTATTCTTCCGGCCAAGTCAGTCTCAGTAAATCAGAAAGCTGATCTTTCAATACTGGATTATTACGGTCAAATTCACTGATTATCATACGTCTTCCCCCTTGTTCTTGCTTATTCTAACAGTCCTTTTGAAAAAACGAAATGTTCTCGCTCAAAAATCTTTAGCTACCAATCAGTATCTCTATTCTTTCATTATTTATCTTACTTATAAAATAAAAAAATTATACAGAAACACTTTATTCAAAATAGGAAAGATCAGGAAAGCCATCAATTGGAGGAAAAAACTCTGTTTGTTCATCATGATATAGATTATCTTTTGCTTTAAAAAAACCAATTATGAATTGACAAATAAAACCTGTTTTCATATAATAATCTTAATTTTTAGAATTTTTAGATAATTACAAAAAAACAAAGGGAATCGGTAGAAATACTAAGAGGAACAAAAATTCATTATTGTCGTTTTCAATGTTTTTGTACTTGTTCGTTTTTAGGATACTTATTGATGATTTCAAGGTGTTCATGCCACCTTATTCATCACTTATCCTGTCTTAGGTTCACCTCTACTCCATCTACAGCCGCAGTCAGATCGATCACTCTTTAAAATTTTAACCCGTTTCAACGAAGAAAGAAGGAAATGAATATGAGTCAAAGTGTTTTCTTACCAAATTATACCATTGGAACAGATGCGTATGAAAAAGCAAATGGAATCGTCAAAGAATATGGGATAAAAGTAGTGCTGATTGGAGGGAAGACTGCACTTTCAAAGGCAGAAAACAAAATAAAAGCAGCTTTGACACAGGAAATAGAGGTTGTCGCCAGTCTCTGGTACGGGGGTAATTCAACTTATGGAAATATTGAACAGTTGATCCAGCATGAAAGTGTCCAAAAAGCAGACGTCCTGTTTGCAGTCGGTGGTGGCCGTGCTTGCGATACTGTAAAAGTCATTGGTGAAAAACTAGCTAAACCAGTCTTCACCTTTCCCACTATTGGTTCGAACTGTTCGCCCGTCACTGCGGTATGTGTCATCTATAACGAAGAAGGCGTAATGGACGGACTCTTCTTTCCTTCAAAACCACCTGTACACACCTTCATTGATACAGCAATTATTGCCGAAGCACCTGATAAATACTTATGGGCAGGTATTGGCGATGCTTTATCCAAAGAAGTCGAATCTACTTTTTCTGCTCGTGGCGATGATCTAGGCTACACGGATAGATTAGGAATCCAAATCGGAAAAATGTGCATTGATCGTCTCTTGACTTATGGTACGCAAGCATTGAAAGATAGTGCCGACGATCGTCCCTCATATGCAATTGAACAAGTCGTTTCGGATATCATTGTTACTACCGGATTGGTTTCTGTTTTAGTTAACAATAACTATAATTCTGCTATGGCACACTCATTCTATTACGGTACGACTGTTCTAGAAAAAATGGAGGGATACCTTCACGGAGCATCTGTCAGTTATGGTGTACTGACCTTATTGATGATGGATCAGCAGTTCGATTTGTTTGATAAAATCTATGTGTTTATGAAAAAGAACCAACTTCCAGTATCGTTAACCGACATGAATCTCAATGTCACGACCGATTTAGAAGCAATCTTAGATAAAGCCATGGCAACAAATGATATTAAACATGTGCCTTATGAAATCACCCGAGAAAAATTTAAACAGGCCATTCTTGACGTAGAAACTTATCATGCTACACAAGAAAGCCAGCAAGGATATAAGAAAATCAGTTAAATAATTGCTAAAACCCCCATCAAGCAGGCTGTCATCAAATTGAGGACATTTCTTTGCTTGATGAGGGTTTTTCTTGTCAAAAAAAGCTTTATAGCTTTCGCTATAGAATCTTTTCTCTTATTTAAGTTGAACAGTTCCTTAATTAAGAAAACTGCTCCTTTTATGGTAATTGAAAAAACGAGTAGGCTACGATTATTTGGCAACTGTTTTTTTCATTTGCTTGCTTCGCAATTGTCCGCAAGCTGCATCAATATCTGTACCATGTTCTTTACGTATCACACAGTTTACGCCGTTTTTCTTCAATACATCATAAAATCTCAATACATCAGCTTTTGGACTGCGAGAATATTGATCATGTTCACTGACTGGATTATATGGAATCAAGTTGACATATGCTAATTTTTTCTTATCTTTTAATAGATCGGCTAATTGCTGTGCATGCTCTGGTCTGTCATTTACTTGATTTAACATGATATATTCAAACGTGATTCGACGGTTTGTTTTCTCTAAATACTCATCTACAGCTTCCATCAATTTCTCGATTGGGAAACTTCGGTTGATCCGCATGATCGATGTTCGCACCTCATTATTCGGCGCGTGCAAGGAAATAGCCAGATTGACTTGCAAGCCGTTATTAGCGAATTCCTTGATTTTGTGTGCTAATCCACTAGTGGAAACTGTAATGTGCCGAGCACCAATTGCCAATCCTTTGGCATCATTGATGATATGCAAAAAGTCCATTACATTGTCGTAATTATCAAATGGCTCACCGATCCCCATTACAACGACATGTGAAACGCGTTCGCCAAGATTGCGCTCATCAAAATAATGTTGGACCATCATGATCTGCGCAACAATTTCTCCAGCAGTCAGATCACGGTTCTTTTTGAGCAGCCCGCTTGCACAAAATGTACAGCCGATATTACATCCTACTTGTGTCGTCACACAAACTGACAAGCCATATTCTTGTCTCATCAGTACAGTCTCAATCATGTTTTTATCAGGGAGTTCAAACAAATATTTTACTGTACCATCCGAAGCTTCTTGGACGACCATCTGTTTTAGAGGATTGATGATAAAATGCTCCGATAATTTTTCGATCAACTGTTTCGATAGATTCGTCATTTCTGTGAAATTACTTACACGTTTTTGATACAACCATTCCCAAACTTGGGCAGCTCGGAATTTTTTCTCGCGGTTTTCTATAAACCAATTGATTAATTCTTCATTCGTCAAGTCATAAATGGACTGTTTTTCCAAAGTATTTTCCCTCTTTTTCTCAAAGTTTCGCTACATACTATACATGATTCATTTCCTTAATGCAATACTTCACAAATAAATCGAATAGAACTTTAATCTCACAAAAACTAAAAAGACAAGACATCATACCGTATTAGAAAAGATGGAAAAAAACATTTTTTCTTTTGGTATCATCATGCCTTGTCTTTTTATTGGTTATTCGTTTTTCAACCCTTCATCACACAAGTTTTACATGTCATTATCGTCCGGCAACGTTTCTGATGTTTCTTCCTGCTCAATGAATACTTTCCGAGGCTTGCTTCCTTCTGACGGGCCAACAACTCCATGAGCTTCCAGTTCATCTACTAAACGTGCTGCTCGGTTGTAACCGATCCGAAATCTTCTTTGGAGAAGGGAAATACTTGCCGTTTGCATTTCAACAACAAGTGCTTTTGCTTCTTCAAACAGCTCATCTTGTGGCTGTTCTGGAGCACCTGTCGTTTCAACTTCATCTGTCGGCATCATTTTCTCTTCATAATGAGCTTCTTGCTGATCTGTAACAAATTGAACGACCCGTTCTACTTCGTGGTCAGAAATGAATGCTCCTTGCACACGGATCGGTTTATTCTCACCCATTGGCAAGAATAGCATATCTCCTCGCCCTAAGAGCTTTTCTGCCCCATTAGAATCAATGATCGTCCGAGAATCTGTACCGCTTGATACCGCAAATGCCATTCTGGAAGGTACATTTGCTTTGATGATTCCTGTGATAACATCCACACTTGGACGTTGAGTAGCTAGGATCATATGAATCCCCGCCGCCCGAGCCATTTGCGCTAAACGAATAATCGCATCTTCAACTTCATTGCTGGCTACCATCATCAAATCAGCTAATTCATCTACGATCACTACGATGAATGGTAAGGTTGGATGTTTCGTTCCGTTTTCCAAGTTTTTCTGTTGAACAAATTCATTGTAACCAGAAATATTTCTTACTCCGGTTGCCGCGAATTTTTCATATCGTTCTTCCATTTCTTGTACTACTTTTTGTAAGGCTTGCGCTGCTTTTCTAGGGTTCGTCACGACCGGCGTCAACAGATGAGGTATGCCGTTGTACATATTCAATTCAACCATTTTCGGATCGATCATCATCAGTTTTACTTCATGGGGCTTAGCACGCATTAATATACTTGTGATGATCCCATTAATTGCTACTGACTTCCCACTACCAGTCGAACCAGCCACGAGTAAGTGAGGCATCTTCGAAAGATCAGCCGTTTGTACCCGTCCAGAAACATCACGTCCTAAAGGTACTTCTAGTAATTTATCTGGGTGGTTTGGTTGTGCTTCGATGATTTCTCTAAAGGAAACCATACTGATCTTTCCATTTGGTACTTCAATACCAATCAGTGATTTACCTGGAATCGGTGCTTCCATCCGGACATCTTTCGCCGCTAAAGCAAGCGCGATATCATCTGTTAAGTTCACAATTTTACTTACTTTTACCCCTACAGCCGGCTGGACTTCGAATTTTGTGACGGATGGTCCTAAGCTGGCTTTGACGACCTTGGCATCGACACCGAAACTTTGGAAAGTTTGTTCTAATACGCCGATATTTTTTTCAATTTTTTTATACTCATCACTTTGATCCACAGTTGGTATAGAATCAAGCAAATCAACTGTCGGTAATTCATAGTCTTGATTTTCCTGTTCTGCTTCAATCTCAAATTCTAATGAGGTACCGTCATCCTCTGGCAACTCATCTGAAAAACCTTCTGCTGTATTGGTCTGTTTTGGTGTATCTGGTACTGGTTTCTCTAGATTCGCAGGATGGATATTTTCTTGAAAACTGTCGATTGGAACAAAACTTAGCTGCTCCGGCTCTGTATTTTCTGGTTCCTGCCATTCATCAGCAGTATTTCCCCTTTGTTGGCT
Organism: Enterococcus sp. E4-150; assembly: GCF_035726465.1. Classification (NCBI taxonomy): domain Bacteria; kingdom Bacillati; phylum Bacillota; class Bacilli; order Lactobacillales; family Enterococcaceae; genus Enterococcus; species Enterococcus sp. E4-150. The sequence goes on from NZ_JAPRGK010000003.1 coordinate 70,983, forward strand.
CACCGCTTTTTTCTTCTCATATTCTGCAGCTTCTTTTTCTGCAGCTTCTTTTGCAGCTAAGCGCCTTGCTTCTTTCGCTTCTGCGCGCTGTTTCATTCTCTCTTCCTTTGCCGCTTGCTTTCGAGCTTGCTTGGCAGGATCACCTTCCAATAATTCCTGTACTCGTTCTCCAATTGATTGGATACTATTTAACAGCTGATAGCCTTCCAGATTACTGAACAGGAATGCTCCTCCTGCCAGTAATAGCACTGCTGCTAAATAACTTCCAGGCTGTGCAATCAAGAAGTAAGTAAAATGATAAAGGATTGCTCCAATCATCCCACCACCAACGTTATTGTCTACTTGACTTTGTTTTATATCACTGGCTAACAAATCCCATGTCGTCCCCATGATATTTGGTTCCCCAGTATGGAGTTTGCCAAATAAATGGGCATGTAACAATAATAAGATACCGAAATAAAAGAGTATGCCGCCAAACCAGCGTCGGTTTTTACCAATTGAAAACTCTGTATTCTTAATGACAATCCAAAATCCTAATACGGCTAATAAAAGACAGAGGATTTGGTAAGTATTTCCTGCAATGATCCGAAAGCCGTTTGCAATCAATATTCCTAAAAAACCTAATTTTAAAAAGCCGAAGACAGCAAATAAAATCAAGGCAAACCCAACACCAATCGTCAGCATTTGTTCCTGCTGCTGTTTTTGCTTTTTCGTTTTTTTCGTCTTTTTCCTTTTTTTAGTAGGCCGTTTCTTTTGTGCCATTTATTATCCCTCATTTCATCAAGTTTCATTATACAAAAAAAAGTAAGGGAACTAAAGTTTTGTTTGAAAGAACTGACGCTTTCTTTCATTTTTCAGCTTATTTTACAGTTTTTCTTAATTTCTAAACGATTTTATCAAAAAAAGGCACGGCCATATCCAGCCGTACCTTCTTGTTTTAAGTATGTGAACTAAAGGTTCTCTCCATTTTCTTCAATCAGTTTTTGATACCAGTAATAACTGTCTTTCTTGTATCGTTCCAAAGATCCTTCTTGTGTTTCATCTTGATCAACATATACAAATCCATATCGCTTTTGATAACCGTTCAGCCAGCTAAGCAAATCTGTATAAGACCAGGTGCAATAGCCTAGGACTTCTGCTCCATCCGAAATTGCTTCTTTGATGGCTTTGACATGGCTTTGTAAGTAATTGATTCGATAGTCGTCATGGATTTGTTTATCTTCTGTCAACTTGTCATACTCTCCTAAACCATTTTCCGTAATCAGTACCGGTATGCGGTAACGGCTTGTGATACGACGCAGTCCGATCCTTAATCCTTCTGGGTCAATCTCCCAGTCCCAATTTGTTCGTTCGACAAATGGATTCTCAACTTTTTTATACATTCCAGGAACTCCAGTTTCTTCTGATGAACCTTTTTTTCCTGTCGTATTCATTTTTCCTGCACCAACTCCGTTTAATGGATTGAATGCATTCGTCGCCGTTTGATAGTAATTGATCCCAAGAAAATCTGGTTTAGCAGATTCTAGCAATTCTGTATCGCCAGCTTCAATCGTTGGTGCCCATCCTTTTTCTTCTAAGAACCTCATGGCAGCAATCGGATATTTTCCCCACATATAGACATCCATCCAATAATTAGCCATCAGGTCTTCTGCATTTTCAGCAGCCAGAACATTTTCAGGATTACTGTCAATTGGATAATTTGGCGTATACGCAAAGCTTGGTCCGATTTTCCCAGGCATTTCTAACTCGTGAAATTTATTGATGACAGATGCATTTGCTAAATTAGCAATATGGTTAACTTCATACATTCGTTTCGGGTCTGTCACACCTGGCGGATGTGCTGCTAACAAATAACCTAATGAAGTGAAGATATTTTGTTCATTCAAACTAATCCAGTAATGGACTTTCCCGCGGAATGCCTCAAATAATGTTTCTGCATAATGAGTGAAATCTTCAATGATCTGACGTGATTCCCAACCATTATATTCATCTTGCAATGCTTGTGGAAGATCCCAATGATATAAAGTCAACATAGGTTCGATATCGTTTTCAATCAATTCATCGATCAATCTCTCATAAAAAGCGAGCCCAGCTTGATTGACTTCTCCTCGTCCATTAGGAAAAATCCGTGTCCAAGCTACAGAGAAGCGGTAAGCTTTCAGACCTTGTTCTTTCATTAAAGCAATATCTTCTTTATAACGATGATAGTGGTCTACTGCCAAATCACCGTTCGTTCCTTTAAATGTCTTTCCAGGTATCCGTACAAATCGATCCCAGACTGATTCTCCTTTCCCATCTTCTTGCCAAGCTCCTTCTACTTGATACGCTGCAGAAGCAGAGCCCCACAGAAAATCTTTTGGAAATGAGGTAAGTTCTTTGTGTTCCATTCATCTCTTCCTTTCCTATAACCTTCAATCGTTCCTCTTTTAGAATAACACGAAACCCCTTCCACAACAAAATAAAATTATGTAAAGGAGGTTGTGACAGAAGTGGTCAGCTTCAAGAAACAAGAAGTAATGTACGAAAATTGCTTCTCAAAGTTTTGTAAAATTTCGGCTTATTTTTCGAAGAAGCTACTTCTGGAACACCATGTATAAGAGGTTGTGAAATCAGCGCTTTGACCTGAGTATTAGAGAAACAAACGGCAAAATAGTTCCTCATATTTTGCCGTTTTTTGAGCTAATACCGAGGGTCAGCTGATTGAACACCGTTTAAGAAAGAGGTTGTGAAAAAGTCGCTTAGTTTCGAGTAGTAAGAAAAATTTTGTGAAAATGGCTTTCTACATTTTTGCATAAATTTGGCTTAATACCGAGAAACTGGCTTTTGAACACCGTTTACCAAGAGGTTGTGAGCCTGCCATTCAGCTTCGAGTCACAAGGAGTTGGCAGGAGAACACTGTTTATTCGGAAAAAGGGACTGTGACACGTCTTTTGTCACAGTCCCCTATTTGTTAATTTCTCGGCGTAACATCTTCGCCAAACCATTTATCGGATATTTTTTGGAATTCACCTGTTTTCTCTAGTTGATCTAGGGCTTCATTGATTTTTTTCACTAATGTACTATCTGACTTGCGTGCACCAACTGCAAAATCCTCACTTTCATAAGAACCTTTTGTTATGTTGAAGTCTTCTAGTTCGTTTCTTTGTTTCAAATAATAGTCTGCGTATACTTTATCCATCAGCAGACCATCGACCCGTCTGCTTTTCAGATCGATCAATGCTTCATTAAAACTATCATACAAAACAGCATCTTGGTTTTTGACTATCTCTTTTAATACTTCTGGTTGTTTCGTAAATACATCATAACCAGATGACCCATTTTGCGCACCTAATCTCTTATTATTCATTTGTCCAAAGTTTGTGATTCCTGATTCTTTAGGTGTGATCAGCACTTGATCGTTTTCCATATAAGGTTTTGTAAATTGCACTTTCTTTTCTCTTGCCGGCGTTTTGGAATAGCCGTTCCATATCAAATCGATCGTTCCATTGTTCAGTTCAAATTCCTTCATTGACCAGTCAATGGGCTGAAAGTCTACCGTAATCCCATATTGTTCAAAGACTGCTTTGGCTAAATCAATATCAAATCCTGTGAGCTTCCCGTCTTTATCTCTAAATCCCATAGGAACAAATGTATCGTCTAAACCTATAACGATTTTTTTCTCTTCGTTGATAGTCGCCCAATTATCTGCTGAAGTTTTTTTGTTCGAACAGCCTGCAAAAAGAAGAAGACCTGCGATCAAAGCGAATAGAAAACTAGTTTTTTTCATCTCTATCTTCTCCTTTCTTAATGAATTGGGGAAACTTTTAGTAATTGATCACCGACATTTTCTGCAAATACTAAATCATGGGTGACAATAATTTGGGTTACCCCATCTTCTTTCAATGATAGGATCAAACGCTCGACTTGCTGGCGTAATTCAGGATCTAAAGCACTTGTTGGTTCATCATAAGCCAATACCCGTGGATTCATAGCCAATGCTCTGGCAATCGCTACCCGCTGTTTTTGTCCGCCAGAAAGCTGATAAGGATAGTTATTCAATAAATCACTAATCCCTAATGAAGCCGCTAATTCTTCTGCTTTTTTGGTGTATTCTTCTTTTGTCTGTTTCAATACCATTTTTGGTGCTAAGGTAATGTTTTCAAAAATATTCAGATGTGGAAATAGCTGGAAGTCTTGGAATACGACTCCTACAACTTGTTCTTTCATTTTAAGCTCGAATGGGTTGAACGGTACACCATCTAAATAAAATTCTCCGCTGTCAGAACTTTCTAAGCCAGCCAAGATACGTAAAAGCGTGGTTTTACCGCCACCGGAAGGACCTACGATAGCTAATGTTTCCCCATCTGGAATGATTAGATTCAAATCTTTGATTATTTTTTTTTCACCAAATGCTTTGTTCACTTTCTTCAATTCAATCATATTTCTTCCTCCTATCAGTTAGCGGTAATAATTTAATTTTCCTTCAACTTGTTTCATTACGATTGTTAGAATACCAGTCAATGTAAGATAGATGATTGCCACGCCTAGCAAAGGCAGTAAAGTCGCGTCGCGTTCCATCGCGATTTTCCCAGCACGCATTACGTCACCTAAACCTAATATATAGATCAAGGAAGAATCTTTGACCAAGTTGATAACTTCATTCCCTACAGAAGGTAAAACAATCTTTGTCACTTGTGGGATGACGATTTTCGTCACCGTTTGAAAGGGACTTAATTGCAAAACTTGCGCTGCTTCATATTGACCTTGAGGAATCGATTGTATCCCTCCACGAAAGATCTCTGCAAAATAAGCTGCATAGTTTAAGATAAAGGCAATGAGTGCTGCTTCGAAACGATCAAAAACGATCCCAATCGTCGGCAACCCATAAAAAATAAAAATCAGTTGCAACAACAGCGGTGTTCCCCGCATAACCCATACATATGTTTGAAGCAAGTAGCTTAGCGGCTTAAAATGCAAAGACAATCCTAATGCTAAAACAATCCCTAATGGTAATGAGCCAAGCAAGGTAAATAAAAATAATTTCAATGTTGTGAGTGCTCCTACTAATAATTGCGGCATAACTTCAATCAAATATTCCATCTTCTTTTCCTCCTTTAAAATAAAAAAATCCTCTTGGCAAATGCCAAGAGGACGTATTATACGTGGTTCCACCTCTGTTTATTTTTTCCTTGCAGAAAAAACCTCACACAGTCGTTGCCGTTCAGATAAAAACAAAAAGTCCTTTGATCCGAAGATCAAAGGACGTTAATCACGTGGTTCCACCTTTTTTTACCGGCTCCTCACGGAAAAGCCAGCCTTATCTGGTCATCTAGCAACGACCGCAGCTGTAACGGGCTCCCCGGATTTTCCTACTATACGCTTCAGAAAATCGACTCCAAGATGTGTTTCACGGTTAACTGCTGCCTCTTTCCACCAACCAGAGACTCTCTAAAAACACCTAACGGTTACTCTTCTTTTCGATGTCATTTGTTTTAACTTTACGTGTAATTTACATGATTATTTTTCATTTGTCAACTCTTTTTTATGATACACTAATAAAAAAAGGGGGGTGATGCGCGATGAGTCGTGCAACCGAACAAGAAGCTTATGAACTACTAAAAAAACTGGGTATCTCTTTTCAAAAAGTCGACCATCCTGCGATTACGTCAGTCAAAAATGTCCCTTTTTCCCTACCTGGTCCGCAAGTAAAAAATCTATTATTGAAATCAAGAAAAGGAAAAAAAATCTATCTTGTCATCTTGCCTGATGAAAAGCATGCCGATTTAAAACAACTAGCTGAACAATTAAAAGAAAAGCGCTTATCTTTTGTTTCTGAAGAACAGCTTCCTGACCTTCTAGGAATTCCAGCAGGTACAGTGACTCCATTAGCATTGATGCACGACACAGAGAAAAAAATCCAAGTCGTGATCGATTCTGCTATTGATCGTCAAGATACCGTAGGCTTTCATCCAAATATCAATACCACTACGTTGATCATGGATTTTTCCGACTTTGAAAAGATACTTGCTTACTTAGAACATCTGCCAGTTTATGAAAATTTGTAGCAAAAAATTCCCCAAAGTTAGATAAATCCATTTAACTTTGGGAATGAATAGAATCATTTGAACCTAGCGTTATTTGAAAAAACTACAATTGAATTAGTAGAAAACTCTTGATTGATACAAATCTTTTTATAAATGCCCAAAAGTAATCGGTGCCGAAGCCATTCCTCGACCTAATTCTTTTTCAAATTTTCCTATTGTTGATATCTCCATATAAAACGGTGAGACTGGTTTAGACAATTCCCCCTTGATTGCTAACGGACGTAAACTACGTTCCAAATTATTCATGACTTTAGGATAATACTGACCTTTTTCTAAGCCTGTTTTTGCTTCTATCAGAAGTATACGTTCCTTTTCATTGATCTCTGGATTTAAAACGAGATCATATAATTTTAGTACCATGTTTTCTATTTCTTCACTTTTAGACATCACAATTTCCTCCCAGAAATATATTTCTCCCCACTACATTCTATAAACAAAGTATACGCTATTTTTAATGGTTTTTAAATCACACAGACATAAATAAAAAAGACAGATACCCGACCAGGGTATCTGTCTTTTGCTTTATGCCAGCTGCAGGGATCGAACCTGTGACCTACGCGTTACGAGTGCGTTGCTCTACCAACTGAGCTAAGCTGGCCTTATCCAAAAGAAATTATATACTCTATTTGGCTGATTGTAAAGAGTCCGATGGAAAATTAGTTTAATTTCATGATATTTTTCATAAAACGTGGTATAATTGATGTGAAAGGCAGGTTTTATGAAAATGGCAACTTTTGGAAAATTTGATACAACTATCGTACCATCGGAAATTGGTGAAAAATTCAAGATCAATACTCACGTAATGTTCACAATTCACGGCAAGTCGCAAACTGGAACGATTTCAAAGCAATTGAAAAATTCCGCTGTTGTTGAGATTGATGAAACTGCGGAAAATGCGAACTTGATGACGCAAAGTAAGGGTGTAGTAATCGTTAACTACAAAGAACTAAAAAAGATTTGAATTTGACCATCTCTGCATTTTTGGGATGGTTTTTTTATATGCAAACGAAAGCTGTGAAAAAGCTGTTCTGCATCAAACGTTAAAAATGACCAAAAAAGGATGTGACAAAAGTTGTGTCACACCCTTTTTCGTATTTACTTATTTTGTACCAAACAAACGGTCACCCGCATCCCCTAGTCCAGGAACGATATAACCATGTTCATTCAATTTTTCATCTAGAGAAGCTGTATAGATGTCAATATCAGGATGCGCTTCTTGCAAAGCTTTTACTCCCTCAGGTGCTGCTACCAAACAAACAAATTTGATGTTCGACGCGCCACGTTCTTTCAATGCATCGATTGCCATGATTGCTGATCCGCCTGTTGCCAACATTGGATCTACTACAAACAACTGACGTGCATCAATGTCTTCTGGAAGTTTGACGAAATATTCATGTGGTTCCAATGTTTCTTCATCTCGATAAAGACCGATATGTCCCACTTTAGCAGCTGGAATCAATTCCAAGATACCGTCAACCATTCCAATACCTGCGCGCAAGATTGGAATAATCGCTACTTTTTTACCAGACAACGTTTTTTGTGTTGTTTCAGTGATCGGTGTTTCGATCACGATGTCTTCCAACGGCATATCGCGTGATACTTCATATGCCATCAACATAGCGATTTCATCGACTACTTCACGAAAAACCTTTGTTCCGCAGTTTTTGTCCCGAATAATAGTTAGTTTGTGTTGAATCAATGGATGATCGATCACTTGAAATTTGCCCATTTTTTAAGCTCTCCTTTGTTCTGTCGTTTCTTTTTAATTGTAAAACAAAATCAAGTGATTGACTAGTCAAACTCGCCATTTTTCCTAAGAAAATCCGTTTTTGAAAAGAAGTTTTCCTGCGGATAAGCAAAGCTTATTCTTTTTTCTTGATCCAAGAAGTAGATAATGCCATTGCTGCACGCGTTGCCTTTGTCTGATCCATAGCATTTACCATGACAAAATCATGGATGATTCCTTGGAAGCGTACTTGTGTAACAGGAACCCCTGCATCACGAAGTTTGCGCGCATAAGCCTCACCTTCATCTCTTAATACATCCGCTTCTCCCGTTAAAATCATTGCTGGAGGAAGATCATTTAGTTCATTTATATTTGCTCTCAAAGGCGAAGCTGTGATTTCAGCACGCTCTTCTTCATTCGTCGTATATTGGTCCCAAAACCACATCATTCCTTCTCTTGTCAAAAAATAGTTTTCTCCGAATTCATGATAGGAATCTGTATCAAAATCAGCGTTTGTGACTGGATAATACAGCAATTGCTTGGATATTGGGAGGCCCTTTCGTTCTTTTGTTAAGATCGTCATGACTGTAGCCATGTTACCACCTACTGAATCTCCTGCAACGATTAGATTCTCGAGATCCAGATTTTTTGACTTGGCTAATTTATTCAGCTGTTGCAACACAGCATAATTTTGTTCAATTGCTGTTGGATATTTTGCTTCTGGTGATCGACTATATTCTGGAAAGACAACGACGGAATTCGTACGAACCGCAAGTTCTCTGATCAATTTATCATGGGTTTGAGCACTGCCAAAAACCCAGCCTGCTCCATGAATATAAAAAATAACTGGTAATTTATCCATATTCCCTTCTGGTCGTACGAGACGAATATTGAGTTTTCCCCATTCGCCAGTATCCACCATCAAGTCTTCAATATCGACGGAATATTTGTTCACAGGTGATTCTTGTACTTCTTCTAGTAAAGCTCTTCCTTCTTCCGGTGCTAGTTCATAGATACGCGGATGAGGCGCATTTGCATCACTGAATGCTACTGCTTCCTTTTCTAACGAGATACGATCAGTCATGACTTTTCCTCCCTGAGATTTAGTGTGAAGACTAAAATTACACCTCATATACTAGAGAGCATCACTGATATTGTCAAAGAATCCGTTTTCCCAAAAAATAAACAGAAAAAAACAGAAAAGCCCAACATTGAACTTTTCTGTTTACTAATGGAATTTAAATTTTTATTTTTTATGCAACGGAAATTTTTCAGTTAATTCGCGTACACCTGTTTTGACTTCGTCTAGTTGAACGTTATCATCTTTTGCTTGTAATGCTTTGACAACTAGTTCAGCCACTTTTACAGCATCTTCTTCTTTGAACCCGCGAGTAGTGATTGCTGGCGTGCCGATTCGAATACCGCTTGTTTTGAATGGACTTAGTGTTTCAAAAGGAATTGAGTTTTTATTTACCGTGATATTCACACTGTCCAAAATGCTCTCTGCTTCTTTTCCATTTATACCTAACTCGCGAACATCGATCAACATCAGATGATTATCTGTCGCCCCTGAAATGACTCTGGTTCCAATTGCTTGATTGAAAACTTTGACCATTGCTTTTGCATTGGCGATGATTTGTTCACTATATTCTTTAAATGCAGGATCTAATGCTTCTTTGAATGCTACTGCTTTACCCGCAATCACATGCTCTAGAGGGCCGCCTTGAATACCAGGAAATACCGCACTATTTATTTTTTTTGCTAATGCTTCATCGTTTGTCAAAATCATGCCGCCTCGAGGGCCACGCAATGTTTTATGAGTGGTAGTCGTTGTGATATCTGCATAAGGAACTGGATTAGGATGAAGTCCTGCTGCTACTAATCCTGCGATATGTGCCATATCTACCATCAGTTTTGCGCCTACTTCATCTGCGATTTCTCTGAATTTCGCAAAGTCGATCGTTCGTCCGTAAGCACTGGCACCTGCTACGATCAATTTTGGTTGATGTTTTCTAGCTAAAATACGTACCACATTATAATCAATAACTTCTGTTGTCGGATCAACACCGTAAGCAACAAAGTGATAGGTTTTGCCACTGAAGTTGACTGGTGATCCATGTGTTAGATGTCCGCCTGCGGAAAGATCCATTCCTAATATCGTGTCCCCTGGTTCTACCAAAGCGAGATAAGCAGCCGTGTTGGCTTGAGAGCCGGAGTGAGGCTGGACGTTCGCAAATTTCGCTCCGAATAATTCTTTTGCACGGTCAATCGCTAAATTTTCAACGATATCGACAAATTCACACCCACCATAATAGCGATGCCCTGGATAACCTTCTGCGTATTTATTTGTCAAGATACTTCCTTGTGCAGCCATCACTGCTTCGGAGACAAAGTTTTCAGAGGCAATCAGCTCCAAATTATGTTCTTGTCTTTCTTCTTCTTTGGCGATCGCAGCCCAAAGATCAGGGTCAAACGTTTTGTAATCTACCACAAACAACAGCTCCTTTTTATTTTCCTACAATTTTATTTTTCCCATCAAAAACAAATTGCCAAATATTCGTATCTCTTCTATTACGATTAGTTACGCTTAGTTTTTCGTTCACTGATAGAAGATTTACTTGATAGCATTGTATCATACTAAAAGAATGCGACAATAACCAATCGATCATTTTTCAAAATAATTTTGTCCTGCTGCTTTTTTCAAGCGATTCATATAAGCATTCCCCAATCCAGTTTCTGGATATACTTGTACAAAAATCAAATCTAATCCAAGTGTTGGTTCATCTAATCCTCTTAGACCTGCAAACAATCCTTTAGCCGCCGCTTCTACTGAGTTGTCGTTATACATATAAACAGCTGCAGTATCTGTCCGCACTTGATCCGCAATTTCGGGGCTTGCTATGACACCTGCACGGATCTTCTTATTTTTTGCCCATTGAACTGCAGTTGACCAATCGCCATCTCTGACCATCAGAACACGTGTATCGGGTGAGTAGTGTTTGTATTTCATCCCAGGCGCTTTTGGTGTTTCATTTTCTTTTACAAGATGCTGATCAATAGCAACAGGAGATTCGATGACTGCTTCGATTTGTTCTTTCGTTACTGCACCTGGTCGTAAAATCATAGGCATGGCTGTTGGATCACTTAAATCAAGAACAGTGGATTCTACACCAATTCGCGTAGCTCCATCATCAATAATCCCGGTAATTTTTCCTTGTAGATCATGATATACATGATCTGCAGTCGTTGGACTTGGTTTTCCCGACGTATTTGCACTTGGACCGACAAGCGGAACACCGGAAAGTTCGATTACTTCTAGTGTTTTTTTGTTATCCGGCATACGAAATGCAGCTGTGGATAATCCTCCCGTCACAACTGAGGGCAAAGTGTCTTTTTTGATCTTAAATATCAAAGTTAGTGGTCCAGGCCAGAAGTTCTTCACAATCTTCTCTGCTGCCGGATGAAAGTTGTCCACATACTCTTTTACTTGTTCAAAAGAGGCGACATGGACGATTAATGGATTATCTTGCGGTCTCCCTTTTACAGAAAACACTTTCTTGACAGCGTTTGGTAAAAGAGCGTTGGCGCCCAATCCGTATACTGTTTCGGTAGGAAAAGCAACAAGTTCTCCTTCTTTCAGTGCTTCGGCTGCCTCTTGCAATTCTGTTTCATCATATCGTTTCGTTTCCACAGTTTATCCACAACCCCTTTTTCATACATTCTTATTTTGTCTGAGTTTATCCTCAAGTTTTCCACTGTTTGTGGATAATCTATTTGTCAATAGTGGATAAACTTGTTGATAAACCAAAAAGTCGTTTACATCCTTGTCAAATAAGTGTTTTTTTATAATAAAAAAACAAATAAAAAATTTTTCATCCACAACTTCAACCATAAACTTGGATCATTCGTTCATTGCCAAAAAGATCCTTTTTTATCGCCACTTTTTTATCTGGAAATGCTTGCTGAAATATTTTTTTTACTGCTTCACCTTGGCGAAATCCGATTTCTAAAAAAATCTTTCCATTTGATTTTAGTACGCTTGGTGCTTCAACTGCTATTTTTTCATAAATAGCTAATCCATCGTTCTCAGCAAAAAGGGCCATTTTAGGTTCGAATGACCGGACACTTTCATCCATCAGTTCCCATTCATTCCGACTGATGTACGGCGGATTAGAAATAATCACATCAAATTGCTGATCCATTACTGGTCCTAATGTATCTCCATGATAAAAACTGATTTTCGTTCCTTCTTTCTGAGCATTTTCTTTCGCTACTTCTAATGCTTCTTCTGAAAGATCCACAGCAGATACATGCCAATTTCTTCTTGCTGCTTTCAAACTAATAGCAATTGCTCCAGTCCCTGTCCCAATATCTATCACTTCTAACGGTACATCAGGCGTCTCGTCTAAACACCATTCGACTAACTCCTCTGTTTCTGGTCGAGGGATCAGTGTTGCTTCAGTTACCTTTAACCGATGATCATAAAAATCTGCATATCCTAGCAAATACTGAGGTGGATGATCTGCAAGCAGAAGTCGCAGATCGGTTTCGATCAACCGCTGTTCTTCTTCTGAAATCTCTTCGTTCATATGAAGGAGCCAATCAAGTTTTTTCCATTGTTTTCGTTCCAAAAATAAAAATTGGATACTATATGCTTCTTTCCCATGATCCTCTAAAAAAGAAGAAGCCCGTGACAGGACTTCTCGATAGGTCATTTTACCCATTTTGCATAGCTTCCAGTTTTGATGTTTGATCATACATGATCAATGCATCAACTATCTCATCTAATTTCCCTGCTAAAATCTGATCTAATTTTTGGATAGTTAATCCGATACGATGATCAGTCACACGATTTTGCGGGAAATTATACGTCCGGATCCGTTCTGAACGATCCCCAGTTCCGACTGCTGATTTTCGATTGGCATCATACTCGCTTTGTGCTTCTTGCTGGATCTTATCGTACACACGAGCACGCAAGATTTTCATTGCTTTTTCACGATTCTTGATTTGAGAACGTTCATCTTGCATAGCAACAACGATCCCTGTTGGTAAGTGAGTCAAACGTACAGCAGATGCTGTTTTATTGACGTGCTGTCCGCCAGCACCTGAAGCATGATAGATATCTGTACGGATATCTTTGTCTTCAATATCGATCTCTACTTCTTCAGCTTCTGGCATCACGACAACTGTTGCGGTGGAAGTATGGATACGCCCTTGCGATTCAGTTGAAGGAACACGCTGGACGCGGTGCGCACCACTTTCATATTTTAATTTCGAATATACGTTGTCTCCGGTGATCATCATGATCACTTCTTTATATCCACCGATTCCGGTAACGTTAGCTTCCATCACTTCTGTTTTCCAGCCTTGTGCTTCAGCATACTTTTGGTACATATTGAAAAGATCGCCAGCGAATAATGCTGCTTCGTCTCCGCCTGCTGCTCCACGGATTTCCATGATGATATTTTTATCGTCATTTGGATCTTTTGGTAAAAGCAAGATCTTGATTTTTTCTTCTAAGACTTCTTTTTCTTTTTTTAATTCAGATAATTCTTCTTTTGCTAGTTCAGCCATTTCATCATCCAGTTTTTCACCAAGCAGTTCTTCTGTATCGGTGATTCCTTGTACTACTTCTTTATAACGACGATAAACTTCGACTGTTTCGCGCGTGTTTGCTTCTTCTTTTGAAAGCTGCATAAAACGCTTTGTATCAGAAATCACTTCTGGGTCACTTAAAAGTTCTCCAAGCTCTTCATAACGGTCTTCAATTGCTTGTAATTGATCGTACATGCTTATTCTCCTTCTGTAATCATTGATGGGTGAAAGTAATGTTTTCGACAAACGGGGTAATAAGCTTCATTTCCGCCGATTTGCACTTGATCGCCTTCATAAACAGGGTTTCCATCAATATAATGTAAATTCATGATTGCTTTTTTGTGGCAGAACCAACAGATTGTTTTCATTTCTTCGATTTTGTCTGCATAAAGCAATAAATATTTTGATCCTTCAAATAACTCGTTTCGAAAATCATTTTTCAAACCAAATGCCATAACCGGAATATCCAATTCGTCCACAATTCTCGTAAAAGCAATGACATGTTTCTTTTTTAAGAATTGCGCTTCATCGATCAGCACACAATAGGGTTTGCTTTCCATTTTCTGAATTACGTCAAATACGTCTGTTTCTTCAAATATCGGCATCGCATTACGTTTCAGTCCGATTCGGCTTGAAACAACGCCTAAACCATCTCTTGTATCAATACCGCTTGTCATTAAGACAACTGGCTTATTTTGTTCTTCATAATTATGTGCGACTTTTAGGATCTCGATCGTCTTGCCGCTATTCATTGCGCCATACTTAAAAAATAGTTGTGCCATGCTCTTTTTCACCTTCCAGTTTGTTCCTATGGTATTATACTTGATTTTCAGCATTTTTTACAGTGAGAATTTTCATCAAGCACAGATTAGTATTAAATCTATTGCTCACTTTTGTTCCAATTTTTTGACAAGAACTAAACATGGGTTCCATTCATCCCATAAATTTGGAAAAACTTCCAACCTTGAAAATCCTAATGATTCGTAGAAACAAATAGTTTGATCATATATAGAGTAGTGCCCCTCGTCTACAGTCTTCACTTGCAAATATTTGTAATGTTTTGCTGCGTAACCTTCTGCTTCTTTAAAAAGTTTTGTTCCTAATCCTTGGTGATGATAGTCTTTTTTTATTCCCATACAATAGATTTCGGCAGTATCTTCACTTGTCTGTGAAAGAGTGATAAAGCCTAAATATTCTTCTTTTCTTTTTTCACACCATAAAGGTAGTTTACTTGATTCCTCGATATATTTTTCCGTTGATTCAGGAAGCCCAAACCACTCAGGCAAGTCTAGTAATATTTCTCGGACACACTTTCCTTTTTCCTCTCTATCTTTTACAAACGATATCGGCATTTCTTTCTAGATTCTCCCTTTTTGAATTGAGTATAGCATGCTTTCTTTCTTTTCACGTGCTATAATAAGTTAAAATTTCAAAGTTTTACGTAAGGAGCTATTTGATGACAAAAAATATTTTTGATTCCATCGCTAACCATTATGATTCCCCTGACCGTCAAGCATTAGCCAAGATTATTCGCGAAGAACTAACTACTTATCTACCGCGCGACAGCCACCAAAAAGTCCTGCTGGATTGCGGAGGCGGAACTGGGCTTGTTAGTTTACCGCTCGCGGAAAGATTCAAAGAACTGATCATTGCCGATGCTTCAGAAACTATGCTGAAAATGGCAGAAGAAAAGATCCAAGCAGCAGATCTGAAAAATGTCCGAACGATCCACGCTGATGCTTCTGTCGAATTTCCTGCTGTCCAAGCTAATCTCATCCTTCTATCACTTGTACTTTTACACATTCCTGATACGGAGAATATTCTTACAAAACTTTATGAAATTTTAGCTCCTGGCGGTCAATTGATCATCGTAGACTTTGACAAGAATGAACAAATTAGTCATCCGAAAGTCCATAATGGCTTTAGCCAAGAAGAATTGAATAATCGATTGGAAAAAACGGGCTTTGTCTCTGCTACTAGTCATACCTTCCATCGTGGGGAAAAGCTATTTATGAACAAAAACGCTTCGCTTTTCTTATCCATCAGCCAAAAATCTTAAAATGAGATTGCAAAAAAAGTGAGCAACTCCAAGAAATAAGAAGGAATTTTCGGAAAAAGAAGCTGTGACAAAAAACATGTCACAGCTTCTTTTTATTTTTTCATCACATAATTTTGATTTCTGAAAGAGGCCAATAACGGAAAACAACTTTTCCTTGGATCATATCTTTGTCGACTAACCCAAACATTCGGCTGTCTTTTGAAATCAAGCGGTTATCGCCTAGAACAAGATACTTTCCTTTTGGCACAGTATATTCAAAGTCACTCGTAAAGGTGGATGAACTTTCTGCTTGTGCTTGGAATCCTGAGCTATAAGCATATTCTCCTTGTAACTTATCTTCTGAAAATTCTTTTTTGAACTCATCCAGATAAGGTTCATCATACTTTTTGCCATTAATGGTCAACTGGTCATTTTCCATCTTGACTGTATCTCCAGGCATACCGATGATCCGTTTAACAATCATCCGTTCTTCACCCCCCGGTTCCTTTGTAGTAATAATATCCATTCGTTCATAGTTTGAGATCTTAGATGAAATCAATCGTTGTCCATCACTTAATGTAGGGTCCATCGAATGCCCGTTTACAGTAACTGGTGTAAACACGTACACTCTAGCTAATAAAATAGCCGCTAATACAAGGATCAAAATCCCCCAATTTTTCAAAAATTCTTTCACAGCTTACCTCCTACTTGTATTTTTCTAGTTATTTATTACGTTTTTTCACAATACTTCGTTGTACTTTCTTTATTCTACAATGTTTATAAATGAAAGGAAAGAATAAGTGATGTGTTCGTCTTATCTTTCTCGTTATATAAAAAAGGAACGTGACAAAAGACGTGTCACATCCCCCTTATTCCGAATAAACGTTTTTATCGCAACCACTGATACACGGCGTTTCATCACATTATGAATGTCTTCTTCTTTGGCTACGACTATAAACCACTGGTTCTTCCTGCGACTGTGCCTTTTTTGCAATCAATTTCAGACGATAAGGCTCATGATAGCGTAACCCGTCTTTGACAAAATCACCGCCGACGATGAACAATCCGACAGGTTCCAATGTGTCTTCTGTTGAGTCTAGTCGAATGGTCCCTACTTTTTCCATGTCCGAGTAGCTTCGTCCAATATTTAGAACATACTCTTTCTCTCCTGTTTTCTTAACATAGTAATAAGGATACAATGTATTTCTGTCGACCAGAAATCCATCCATGCGACCGAGTTCATTTGTTTTGATCTCACCATTTCCAATCAAATACCGCATATTCTCGGCTAATTTCAATTGATAATCTTCGTCATAAGAAACCATGACCTCTTGTGTATTCACTTTATCGATCGAATTTCCATTATCTATCGATTCTTCTGTCTGGATGTTGAACGCTTCATCAGGTAAATACTTCACAAAAAGCTGAGTGACATCGGCTTTCGTGTTTTTATCTAAAAAGTAATAAAATACATTTAAAACAGTAAAATAAACAAGCACTAGAAATGCAAGTCCATATAAGAAAAATTGAAGATAGTTTTGGTTTTGCCAAAGTCCATAAACAATTCTCAATAAATAAAGCGTGGGAATCACACTTAAAATCGTATATCCACGGTTAAGATATTTAGGACTGATGTCTAAATAGCCAAGGAATTTATGCACCCCGTTGATAAGGTCTAGTAAAAATGTCATTGAGAATCACCTGCTTGCTGGTTATACGTTTGGGTATTTCCTGAATCTTGGTTTTGCTGTGCTGTACGTGCTGCATCATCATTTTGCGTGTTATCATCTACAGTCGTACTGCTTGGTATCGTTTCGGAGCTAGCACTTGTATCCGGACTTGTACTTGGATTGGTTGAATCCGATGGAGTGCCATCTGGTACCGTATTACTTGTTTCGCTTGAGCTGTCAGTTGTATATGTCTCATCATACGACGAACTAGTTGTTGTATCGTCCCATGTACTTGTCGTAGTGGTTTCATTCAAACTTTCCGTTGTTGTTGGTTCAGATGTCGAGACTGAAGTAGTTGGTGTTGTTTCTTCTACAGTACTAGAACTTGAACTTGGTGCACGGTAGCTGGAACTATTCACAATACCTGTAGTAGTCGCGACAATCGTCGAGATTGTTAATACAGCGATTGGCTTCAAAATAGGTGCTACTTTTCGCATCTTATCTCTTCCTTCATTGAAATTTATTCTTGTTTCCTTACTTTACTACGGACAAATTATACAGTCTACCTTATTTCTATCATAAATTCTTTATTTTTTTCTTACGTTTTTCCGAAAGATTTCTTTAATTTTCCTCAAAAACTACGGTTGATGTTTTTAAGTAAGCTTTTGCTTCCCGATTGATTTCTTTCAGATCGCATCCTTGCTGCTTGGCAGCGAACACGCAACCACAATAACATTGGCGATAAATATCATACTCTTTGCACATTTGCAAAGAGCGTTCATAGCCTTTGTTTTTCTTGAAATCACTTGGCAAGTATTGTGTCCCGTAAATCTTTTGTATATCCATTCCGATCTGATTGATCAAGGCTGCATTTTTCTTTGGCGAGATGGTCAGGGCACTTCCAAAATAATCGTATCCTAGTTCTTGCGCTTTTTGCGCAACAAGATCTAATCGCATATTGAAGCATGCACTGCAGCGAGCACCACCTTCTTTTTCGTTTTCAAGATGGTTTGTTAAAACCATTTTGGTGAATTCATTTGGACGGTATTCATC
Organism: Enterococcus sp. E4-150; assembly: GCF_035726465.1. NCBI lineage: Bacteria > Bacillati > Bacillota > Bacilli > Lactobacillales > Enterococcaceae > Enterococcus > Enterococcus sp. E4-150. The sequence continues at coordinate 89,148 of NZ_JAPRGK010000003.1, forward strand.
AACGATTAGCGCTACATGATGGTCAGTTTTCTCATTAAATTGGTCTACAAATCGTTTTTGTTCATGTAATCTTCGCAAATACTCACTTTTAGGATGAATATTCGAATTTGAAAAAAATAACGTGATCTCTGCATATTGAGACATGAATTCCAATGTGTGCGTACTGCAAGGAGCACAGCATGTATGTATTAATATCTTAGGCTTTACTTCTTCTTTCTCCCATTGCATGATCATTTTTTTCAGAACTGTATCATAATTTATTTTTTGATTTTTCATTTTTTCTACGATTTGTTGAGCATTAATCAATTTGTTATTCCTCCTCCTTCTTTTTTCTAGGATTTGCCTTATTATAAGCCATTTCTATTTTAATCGAAAGCTGTATTGTTATCTGTTTAATAATTTCTTTGAGTATTCCTAATTCCCCTTGTATACTGGTAGAAACGACTATTGTCAGGAGGATAGTACTGTGCATGTTGATTTATTCTTTCGAAGGCTGCAGCGGCGAGGACAGAAGTTTGCTGCCAATCATTTCTCATCGATCCAAATCATCGTTTTTTATTATATATTGATGACGGTCTTATCACTCGTTCTATTTTATATGCCGATTTTTCGCGAACCAGATAGCCATGTTTCTTTTGTGGACATGCTGTTCATGGCAATCAGTACAGTGAGTGTGACTGGACTATCGACTTTTGATATCAATTCTGTGTTCAATGATAACGGTATTATACTGCTGGAAATATTATTTCAAGTTGGTGGTTTGGGGATCATGATGATTTCTACTGCTTTTGTCATTTTTTCTAAACGACGGATCACACTGAAACAGCGACAGCTGATCATGACGGATATGAATCAACCGCGTTTGTCTGGTATCGTCCGACTGATTCGGATCACTTTTGCTATTTTAATCTGGTTTCAATTACTTTTTGGGACATTCTTTTCTATTTATTTTTATTACAGAGGCTATTTTGATCGTTGGCGTGATGCCGTTTTTTACGGTTTTTATCAGGCGATATCGGCTGTCACGAACTCTGGGTTTGACGTCACTGGGGATTCCATCAAGCCCTTTGCACATGACTATTTTTTCTTGATCCTGATCATGTTTTTGATTTTTGTCGGAGGAATTGGTTTTCCTGTATTGATGGAGTGCCGGGAATGGCTATTATACAAACGTTCCAATGCGAAGCTTCCGTTTCGTTTTTCCTTGTTTACCAAATTAGCTGTGTTAGCTTTTGTTATCTTGTTTGTTTCGGGAACTGTCTTGATTTATCTATTGGAAAAGGACCATTTATTCCAAGATTCCAATATGAGTGTCAAATGGATCAATTCGATGTTTTATTCGATTACGACTCGTAATGCTGGTCTGCAGATTCACGATTTGGGTGATTTTCAAATCACAACACTGATCATTTTTTCTTTACTGATGTTTATCGGATGCAGTCCTAGTTCTGTAGGGGGCGGGATTCGAACAACTACTGTAGCAATCATCGGTTTGTATCTATATTCCTTCCTCAAAAGTGAAGATAACATCAATATTTTTGGACGGAGAATCGATCAAGATGATGTGCGAAAATCAGTCGTTGTCTTTATGCTTTCTCTTGGTATGTGTTTCTTTTGTATCGTTTTTTTATCTGCTACAGAAGAACAAACGCTGATCTCGATCATCATCGAAGTAACTTCTGCGTTTGGAACAACTGGTTTATCTTTAGGGATTACCGGAGACTTGTCTGTTGTGGGCAAAATCACGATTGCTGCACTGATGTTTATTGGGCGGATCGGAATGCTATATACATTGATGTTATTCGTACCAAAAGAAACACGAGATCTAGGCTATGAATATCCAAGCGAGAAAATTATTATCGGTTAAAATGGGAATATAGGTAAGAGGGAATAATAAAATCACAGCAGCTTGGAACAATCATTTTGTTTCAAGCTGTTTTTTTGTTAAATCATGCGATTTTGTCCGAATTCATGCACTTTCAGCCGTAACCTTTTCTTAAGAATAAGAAAAGCAATTTAACCTTTTTTTCAACATATGGTATGATTAGTTGAATTTATTCGTCAGCAAATCGTTTTTGGAGGTTACATAATGGGAATACGCAGTCATTTTGCGATTGCAGTTGGAAAAACGTCGCAATGGGCATTAAAAACTTTTTTTAAAGGCGGATCAAGTTTACCAGGTAAACTAGCGCTGAAAGTCGATCCACATATACTAGATAGTTTGGCAAAAGACTACCAAGTCGTCGTTGTCACCGGAACAAACGGTAAAACATTGACTACCGCTTTAACAGTCAATATTTTGCGCCAGCAATTCGATGAAGTTCTAACCAACCCTACTGGTGCGAATATGGTACAGGGAATTGTATCGACTTTCTTGCAGGCAAAACCAAAAAAAGGACAGAAAAAGTTTGCTGTCCTAGAAATAGATGAAGCAAGTTTGAGCAAAGTCACAGAATATATGAAACCAGAACTGTTCTTATTTACAAATATTTTCCGTGATCAAATGGATCGGTATGGAGAAATCTATACGACCTATAAAATGATTGTAGACGGTGCCGCAAAGTCACCAAATGCAACGATTATCAGTAACGGTGATTCACCAATCTTCAATTCTATCGAAACAGTCAATCCTAGAAAATATTATGGCTTTGACCATGAAGAAGATCGTGAACAAATGGCTCATTACAATACAGACGGTGTCTTATGTCCAAATTGTCATCATATCTTGCATTATAAAATGATCACTTATGCAAACTTAGGGAAATATTACTGTCCAAATTGTGACTTCAAGCGTCCTGAATTGGATTATCGATTAACTGATATGGTACGGATGGACAATGTGTCAGCAGATTTCGTGATCGATGGTCATGAATACGGAATCGAAGTTGGCGGTATGTATAATGTCTACAATGCTTTAGCAGCTACTGCAGTGGCAGAGTACTTCAATGTCGATCCTGATAAAATCAAACAAGGTTTAGGATATGACGAGAAAGTATTCGGCCGACAAGAAGTCATCAATATCAATGGGAAAAAATGTACATTAGTACTTGTCAAAAATCCTGTAGGTATCAATCAAGTAATCGATATGATTGGTCTAGCTCCTTATCCATTTTCTTTAGTGGCTTTATTAAATGCCAATTACGCAGACGGAATCGATGTCAGCTGGATTTGGGATGGTAATTTTGAAAACTTTGCCGATATGGATATCCCAGCTGTTATTTCTGGAGGAGACCGTCATACAGATATGACTTTACGTCTAAAAGTTGCCGGGATTCCAGAAAATAAATTGACAGAAACAAAAGAATTACCAGAAGTAATCGAAAAAATCAAAGAATTGCCAACTGAGCATGTCTATATTTTAGCTACTTACACTGCTGTATTGCAGCTTCGTAAAGAACTAGCTGCTCAAGGATTTATCAAAGGAGGAATGAACCGTGGCTAATTATGAACTCAATATCGCCCACCTTTATGGAAATTTGATGAACACATATGGTGATAACGGAAACCTTTTGATGTTGAAATATATAGCAGAAAAAATGGGGGTTTCTTGCCATACGGAGATCGTTAGTATACATGAACCTTTTGATGCTGATAAATATGACTTGGTTTTCTTTGGCGGTGGTCAAGACTTTGAGCAATTAATCATTTCAAAAGACATCCAGAAAAAGAAAGATTCTTTGATCAACTATATCGAAAATGATGGCGTCATGTTAGCCATTTGTGGTGGCTACCAATTGCTAGGTCACTACTACATGGGAGCTAATGGAGAAAAGATCCAAGGAATCAGTGCACTGGATCACTACACGTTAAGTCAGGAAAATAACCGGTTTATCGGTGATATCGTTATCCATAACGAAGAATTCAATGAAACTTATTATGGATTTGAAAACCACAATGGTCGGACTTTCTTAGGTGAAGGTGAACGACCTTTGGGGAAAGTGGTACAAGGTCAAGGAAATAATGGTGAAGACCAATCTGAAGGTGTCATTTATCGAAATGTCTTCGGTTCTTATTTCCATGGACCTATCCTTGCAAGAAATGAGAACCTGGCAGCTCGTTTGATCCGCCTAGCTTTAGAACAACGTTACGGTAAAGAATTGGATCTGCCCTATCTTGAAGGACAAACAGCCTAGTTATTCGAAAAAGGGGAATGTGACAAAAATTTCGTCACATTCCCCTTTTTCGTATCCTATTTTAAGCGACTTGCTTGGCATAACGGTTCACGTTTTGCTTAATATTCCCGATTGTTTTCGGATCATTGATTCCTGTGACTTCTTGAATCAATTGTTCCAAGTTTTCATGGATCTTCATTTCATGCAATTGACGGCTTTGTTCATCTTCAGGATCATAGTAATTAAAAATAATCCCCATTGTTGCCGTCAAATGTGGGCAAGTCAAGTTATGTTCTTGTAGTTCTCTCACTGGACGTGTAAATCTTTCTTGATAACCTAACTTACGTAATGGTGTCCGAGCGACACGTGTGATCGCATCAGAGATATTTTTGTTTTGGAAGCGATGAATGATTTTTTCAATATACGCATGATGCTGCTCTGCATCAAACCCCCATTTGGCAATCAGCAAACTTCCTGTTTCCTGCAAAACTGATTTTAATTGTGCCACAACTAACGCATCTTGCATTGCTTCATCAATGGTCTGGTAACCTAACAAGGCACCTGTATAAGCGACAGTCGCATGACCAGTATTGACACTAAATAGTTTGCGTTCGATATATGGTTCTAGATCATCTACATATAAAACCCCTTTTAATTGGATTTTTTTATTTTTTCTTTGGCTATCGTCAATGACCCATTCTTTGAAAGGTTCCACTTGGACGAATAAAGGATCTTTATGGTGTTGTAATGGGACGATTCGATCGACTGCTGCATTTGGAAAGCCGATATATTTGTCAGTAAATGATGTTTCCGGAAGATATTTATACACTTCTTTTTCTAGAAATGCTGAACCGCCAATCATATTTTCACAGGCAATGATATCTAAAGATGTTGTGCTTCCTTCCTTTTCTCTTTCTTGGATACCTTTTGCAATCAACTCAGCAATAAAAGGTAAGATATTCGCGCCAATGGCGGTAGTAACTAAATCTGCTTCAGCGATTTCTTGGATTACTTTTTCTGGATTTGTTTGATTGTTGATTCCTTTGACATTTTTTACAGTGATTTTTTCTTTTGATTCATCTGCTAATTCGATTTCGTATTCTTTTCTTTCATTTAAAGCATCAATGATCGTGTGATTCACATCTACGAAAGTAATCTCAAATCCATTAGCTGCCAAAACCTCTCCAATAAACCCTCGACCGATATTTCCTGCACCAAAATGTACTGCTCTCATTTTTCTCTCTCCTTAAGCAATTGCTAGATTTTCCGTTACTTCTTCTTTGCTGAGCGCGTCTGCTAGCTGGACAACATTGTCCATATCACTGCAATAAAGTGCGATTTGCTGTACAAGTTGCAAATGCTCATCTCCGACTCCTGCAATACCGAACAAAACAGTCGCAATCTTTTCTTCTTCTTCGGTACCAAAATCTACACCATCTGGTACTTGAACGACACAGATGCCGGATTTTTTCACATATTTTTTTGCTTCATCTGTTCCATGAGGAATCGCGATAAAATTCCCCATATAAACAGATAACATTTTGTCTCTATCTACCATGGCATCGATATATTCCTCATCAACACACCCTGCTTCTACAAGCATCTGACCGCAATAGCGGATCGCTTCTTCTTTGGTTTTAAAAGATCGATTGAGCTCGATCATGTCGAATGGCAAACTTTGCATGCTGTTTTCCTCCCTTAAGCTGTCTGTTTCAAATATTGTGCAATCGATTCGTATTTTTGCGGATTGACCATGCTGTTGACTGATAAATGAATGGATTGAGGCGCAGCCATCTGTACTTTTTCCGCTAAACTTTCTTTGGCTACGATAAGTGAATCAGGTTCATCTTTTAAATCTTGGATATTGACTTTTCTTAACGGGATAGTTAAATGGTTCTTGTCTAATATATCTTTGAGCACGGTCATCCCCATTGTTGCTGATCCGGAACGATCATCGTGGACAAGTAGAATCTCTTTGATTTGTTTGATGTTTGCTGAAAGAAACTCTTCTGCTGGCTCATTCTCAATTTCAGAAACTGATGGTTCCTGCTTGCTACTTAATTCTTGAATGATTTCATCATATCGAGGTGAATTCAAAAAGTTTTCTACTGAGACAAAACGCGCGCTCGGTGCTTTTTGTTTTGCTCTTTCTTGTAGTTCGACCTGAGTAACGATCAATGTATTCGAGTCATCTGTCAGTTGGCTGATTGCTTGATTGGTCACCGTTTGAGGCAAGTCTGCTTCCTGTACTTTTTTTCTCAAGATCGAAGCGCCCATCGCACTTGATCCCATCCCTGCATCACAAGCAAAAATGATTTTTTGTACGCCAGAGAATGTAGCTCCTTGAGGAATACCTTGGGCACCTTTGGAAGCTTGCTTAGCTGCCTTTGTCTCTTGAACAGATTTTTCGAAGTCTTCATTTGTATCTTTCGCATCCGCTTTCAAAATTACTGCAGAAATACCAAACGAAACAGCTGCGGCAACAATCACGCCCAAAATAACAGGAAGGTAAGAATTGAACGGTGTCATCGCTAGAATCGCAATGATCGACCCTGGAGAAGCTGGCGCTCTTAGTCCAGCATCCATCAATTGGAAAATGAAACTTCCTGACATTCCTCCGCCTATAACTGATAAGAATAATAACGGTTTCATCATAACGTAAGGAAAATAGATTTCATGGATCCCGCCTAAAAAGTGAATGATCATGGCTCCTGGTGCTGAAGATTTTGCTGCTCCTTTGCCAAACAAAGTAAAAGCAAGTAATACGCCAAGTCCTGGACCAGGATTTGCTTCAAGCAAGAATAGAATAGATTTTCCAGCCTCTGCTACTTGTTCAGTTCCCAATGGTGTCAAAATCCCATGATTGATTGCATTATTCAAAAATAAGATTTTTGCTGGTTCAATAAAAATACTTGTCAATGGAATCAAATGGGCAGATAAAATGATCTCTACACCTTTTGCCATTGCTTGAGTCAATGCATCGACAACTGGACCAATCGCAGAAAAACCTAATAACGCTAATCCAAAACCGATAAGACCTGCTGAAAAATTATTGACTAGCATTTCAAAACCGGATTTGATCCGTTTTTGGAATAGCTGATCAAATTTCTTGATGGCATATCCACCAAGAGGTCCCATGATCATCGCGCCTAGCATCATTGGAATATCTGTTCCGACAATCACACCCATCGTTGCAATTGCCCCAACAACTGATCCGCGGTCACCAGCAATTACTTTTCCGCCAGTATAACCGATCAATAAAGGAATCAGATAAGTTAGCATTGGGCTTACCATGGTAGCGAAAGCCTCATTTGGTAAATAACCATCTGGGATAAATAGAGCCGTTAATACACCCCAGGCAATCAGTGCTCCAATATTTGGCATGACCATGCTTGATAAAGTACTGCCTAATTTTTGTACCCTCGCTTTTAGCGAAATGTTGTTTTTGGGAATCGTCCGTTCCATTTTGTCTCTCCCTCTCTCCTTTTGATACTCTAATTGTATCCGCTTACTAAAAAGAGAAATAGTCGTACTTTGGCACGAAACTTTGTGCCAAAGGTTTGAGTATGTCAGCAAAATAAAAAGATTTCGGTATCAGAAAACTTCAATTTTAAATAAAAATGTTATTTTAATTTTTTTATAATATGCAAACAATAACTTTTGTTAGCATTTCATTTAGATGTTTTTCATTCTATTATGTTATTAAATTTTATATTGGAGGCCTATCTATGACATTACTGATCAAAAACATGAACATGAAACGTGGTAAAAAACGTGTGATTCGACAATTGAATCTTTTAGTAGAATCAGGAGAAGTAGCTGCTTTGATTGCCCCGAACGGATTTGGCAAAACAACTTTGCTGAATGGCATTGCCCAACTGCTGCCAACAACTTATGATCAATTGTCCCTTCACAACATCTCTCCTACTGCTTATACAGATTATCGCCGGTCTTTCTTTTTTCTAGAATCAACGAATCAGTTATCCGAATATCTATCGGCTGTTGATTATTTGACTTTGATCAAATACTATTGGCAGAGCAAAGTAGAATGCCAAACTGTTTTCCAACGATTGAAGATGACTGAGTACCTTACTTTGCCGATTGGAAAAATGTCTCTAGGAATGAAACAACATGTCTTGCTTGCTGCTTACTTGATCAGTGATTCATCTGTCATGTTATTCGATGAACCGTTGAACGGATTAGACCCAGGAAGTATTGATATCTTGAATAGCCTCATCAGACAATGGCAGAAAGAGGGGAAGACGATTCTTCTTTCTTCCCACGCTATCGCGAATATCCAATCGATTTGTTCTAAAGCATGTTTTCTAAAAAATGGAGAAATCGTCACAGAATCCTCAAATATGGAAGAGATTTTAGCTATTTATCGTAAATTATATGAGGTGTAACTATGTCTTTACTTACATTTGAACGCAATCTCTTACTAAAAAACAAAGTAAACTTTTTATTTCCTCTATTGTTGGTCGTGCTCTTTGCATTCCCACTTTTTTTTGATCATAAACTTGCTTATACAGAATTCGATGAACTGAATCATAACTATGAAGAGACGCAGCGTTTGATTGAAACGTTGAAAGAAGATGAGAATGAGAAAGAATTTGTGGAAAGTTTAGAGAAAAGCAACAAACTGATCGAAGCAATCTTACATGCAAAAAACACAGGGAATGTCCAGCAAATGGTCGAAGCAACTTATCATTATGAAAAAGATATACTGGATCGACTGATTTCTGGTCAAAGACAAGGAATTCCAATCATTGAACAACAAAAACGTGTCGAGTTGCTCCGTTATATGAAAGAACATCAGATCCAAAGATATTCTATTTTTGACTTGCCAGCGCATCTCCCTTTAGCGAATTACTACGAAAATATTTTTTCAGGAATGATTTCTAGTTTTTTGATTTTATGTATAACCGCCTTGTTTCTTTCTTCCATCATCTCTTATGAAAAAAGAAAGCAGGTAATCTCTCTAGTCAATCTATTACCGGATAGTATGGTAAAGAAACATAGCATCCGTTTTACCGTTTATTATGGTGCAGCTATGCTAAGTCTCGTGATGCCATTTTTGATCGTCTCTATACTAGTAATAATCAAAAATGGTTTGGGAGACTTCCGTTATCCTGTAGGAACGATCATTGGTCAGGAGATACGAATCCTTCCGATGTATGCGTATCTTTTCCAGAGCTTTCTGTTCCTGTTGTTGTGGGTGCTCTTTTTAAGTACAATCAGTTTTCTTCTATCTGCTTTATTTGAACATTCTCTAGTCAATCTTTTAGGTACACTTCTTTGTCTTTTCTTAGCAGAGTATCGCTTGTTTTCTTCGATTGGATGGATAGAATCAATCAGTCATTACTTGCCAACTTCTTATGTTGATTTTCAAAATGTGATCATAGGAGGAGATATTTTCTCGCCACTAGCTTCAGAACAGGTTACTTTCATGAATGGTATCTTGACACTTGGTATATGGAGTATCGTTTTATTATTCATAGGTATGGGCACTATCCATATAAAAAAGAGCTATTAAAACACAAAAATAATAGGGGCGGTGACAAAAACCTTGTCACCGTCCCCTATTTCAAATAAACGGTTTTCTAGAATAAATAGTTTTCAAAAGCTTGCATCCGCAGTAATAAGAACCTCCCAACAAAAATAGCTCCTCTTATTTTTATCTTGGTTGAAGTTATTACTTGATGCAAGGCAGCTTTTTTTACTGTGAACATTGGTTATATATGTCCATGTTCAAAAATCATTTGGACTTCTTCAATGGTTTCCGCATCACTGAGCGCCATTACTTGGTCGATGTCTGAACAGAAAAAGGCTAAATCTTGGAGCACCGCTAACTGATGTTCTTTTTTTAAAGCCACTACAAATAAGAGTGTCGCGATTTTTGGTTCCTCTTTTGTTCCAAAGTCCACACCATCAGGCACTTGGACTAAATAGATTCCTTCTTCTACTACTTCTTCATCTTTGTCAGTCCCATGTGGCAAGGCTACGAAATTCCCGATATAGACACTCGCTTTTTCTTGTCTTTCGATCATTGATTGGATATATGCCGGTTTGATTCCCCCTTGTTGGGTCATCCACTGGCCGATCTCGGTCAACGCTTCTTTCCAATTTTGATAGGATTGATCGAGCAATATTTTTTCTGCTGGTAGCTGGATCATCTTTTCACCTTCATTTCTTTATTTCTTCAATCAGGATTTTCGCTAGCAACTGATAAACGATTTCTTTATTTCCTGAGCGGAAGATCTCGGTGTTCAAGTCATTCATGATGATTGCTCCACTGATCTTTCCTAAAAGAATCCCGTCTTTTTCTTGGATTGGCGAAGGCGCCAGCATAACTAACATACGGGACAAATCGACTGGCTGTCTATCCATCCCTTCAATGGTCAACGGTTGTTTCAAATTGAAAATACAAAAGATCGGTTTAGAAATCAATGAGCTGGATGTATGGAATAACCCCATATTTGTATGAGGAATACCGATAGGTGCTTGTTCATATCGCTTAAGCAGCCGGCGATGAACCACCTCTTCATCCGTTACTAGTCCTTCAGGAAAATAAGGAAATAAGCTGCGAATCGTTTCGGAAATCGTCTCAGGATTATCCAGTTCTTGGATAAAAAAACGACCGAGTAATTGATTGATTTGATCCATGAAATGCATTGTTTCCTCATAAGTATCTTCTATCATCCACTCGTTATTGCTGTTATACGTAATTTTTTGCCTTTTTTTCTTCTCAATATGCGAAAAAGCTTCTTTTAGCTGCTTGACTTCATCTTCTAGCAGTAGCGGGGAGACTAAAATATATTTTCCACCGTATCCTGGTAAAATAGATGTAGAAATAACAACATCATATTCTTCTTGTAAATCGATTTTTTTTAAATCAGCAATCCGATAGAAATGAATTTGTTGGATGAAGGGAAAATACCTTTTCAATCGTAGTTCCAACATGCTAGTAGAAGCTAATCCACTTGGCGAAAATCCTGCAATACTGATATTGCTTTCTTTCGGACTTCGTTCCAATGAATTCGCAAAATGAAGGACCATATAAGCGATCTCTTCTTCGGATAATTTTTTTTCTTGAAAAATCCGCTCTACTGCTTTACGGATTGCATTCGCAACTTCCTCGTATTGAACCATGATTTTTTCTAAAATCGGATTGGTCAGTGTCTCTTCTTGTAAAACGGCTCTTGAAAACACACCAGATAAATGAGTCAACAGCATTTTGTACAAAGTTTCATCTTCATAAAAATGGACATTCGTCTCTTCACTTACTTCTTGAATCAGTTGTTTTACTAAATAAGCAAGCTGTGTATCGAACGTCTCTTCAAAGAAATTCTGATCAAATGAGTTCGTGAAGTCATTTAATAATCCTGCAAAAAAGACGATCTCATTTACTGGATAAAGTTGTTTTGTCTCAGAAGCGATCCGTGAAAACAATCGTTTAGCTGTCTGTAGTAATTCTTTGTTTGCCAGACTATTATATGTCTCATTTGTCAGTAAATGATTTTTCGTCACACGCTCCATCGTCAATGTCAGCATCAAAACCAAATGTTCAAGCTTTCTATCACTTAGATTGGTCTTTTTTTGGATCAATTCTTCCCCGATTACTTTGCGTGCAAGAGATAGATGTTGCGGATCAACGAATCGAAAAAAATAATTCAGTGATGCATCGAAAGAAATACTATGAAAAAGTTCATATTCATTGATTTCTAATTCTAATACATTCGCGGTCAGAAGCCGGCGGTATTTTTCCGGTCCTTCGATCTCGTATCCCTGGTTCCGAATGATTTCCAAAGGCAGTTGGCGAATACTTTCTTCCAACTGTTTGATATCTGCATAAAAAGTGGTATTACTGATGCGATATGATTCCATGAAATGAGCAAGACTCAACGGCTCTGTCGTCAGTAACAACTCGGCTAAAATCGCGTGTTGTCGTTTAGCAGTGGATAAGTCATTACTTTTCCCATCTGTATTTTCTTTTAATTGCTCTAATACTTCTTCTGATGCCTCAATGACAAATGAGCCTCTAGCTGCTTTTTTCAAAGAAGCATTTACCGATTTCAATGAGACTTCAAGATTATCTAATTCGCGGTAAATAGTCCGTTTACTGACCTTCAATAAATTCATCATTTTTTGGATAGATACAGGTGACGGGCTACTGAGAAATTCTGCTAATAATTGTTTTTCTCTGGGCGATAAATACATCTTATATTTCTCCCTTCACGAGTTTTTCGTATTCATTCGTAGCTACCCAATGTTCAACTAGAACTAGCCGAGGGATCTTTTCTTCTAGCTGTTCAGTTACAGCTAGTTCTCTTTGTGCGATATAAATCGTTTCTTCTTGGATTTTGATTTTTTCTATTGATTCTTTTGAGATAACAAACTGTTTTTTCGCTTTTTTTGCTAATTGACTTAAAATCGTCATGCCCATAGTTTGTGAGCCGCGTCTGTTGTTTTTATACAAAAATACAATATTAGCAGGCAACGTTTTTTGTTCTGTGATATCTGCTATCTCTTTTTTTTCTTCCCGCTTTGGAAAATGGATCGCTTCTTTTATTCGTGACAGCAAGATATCTGTTTCCAAAAAGTGATCCAGTACATAGATTTGACTTTGAGGTACTTTTTCTCTTGCAAGATCCGCTAGTTCATGTTGCACGATAACCAGCTGATTTACTTGGTTATTCAATTCATAGATAGAGCTGTATCCGACAGAAAGATCGATTTTTTCTGCTGCTAATTTCTTTTTCAGCAGGGCGGCTCCCATAGCACTTGATCCCATACCTGAGTCGCAAGCAAAAATGACGGAATGAATGATAGATGGTTCCAAGATTTCTCCCCTTTCTTTGACCGTTTTGTTCTCTTTTTCTTTATTTGGTAATTTCAATAGTATCGCTGCACAAATGAAGGTCACAAATGTACTGATTGCTATCCCTATACTTACCCCAGCTAGTTGTGGATAAAGCGCATTGGCAAAAATCACGAGTAGTGACCCAGGCGATACAGGTGCAGCTAATCCCGTATCTAATCATTGAAATATCAACGTTCCACTTGCCCCACCAGCCATTACAGCTAAAAATAGATACGGTCGCAGCAAGACAAATGGAAAATAGATTTCGTGAATCCCGCCAATCGCATGGATCATCAATGCTCCACTCGCATTTACTTTTTCCTGTTTTTCTGCAAAACAAAGGATAGAAAGTAAGATCCCTAAACCAGGTCCAGGATTTGCCTCCATCAAAAATAAGGAAGAGTACCCGACTGTTTGTGAGAATTCGATTCCTAAAGGTGTCAATACACCATGATTGATTGCATTATTGAAAAATAGTACTTTTAGAGGTTCTAAGATCAGACTGACAAGTGGTAACAGATTCATTGTGACTAGCCAAGACACAACGGAGGCGAGCAACAAGTGAACACTATTTAAAACTGGTTCAATAAAAACGATTCCAATTATACAAATAACGCTACCAGTCAGTCCTACTAGTAGGTTGCTGACAAGCATTTCATATCCAGCCTTGAATTTCACATGGAATCTAGAAACAAATTGTTCATATACGATGCCGGCAAGCGGCCCGATAATCATCGCTCCTACGATTTGTGGAGCATTGGAACGAGCGATCAACCCTAAAGAAGCAATTGCACCGGCGACTGCCCCTTTTTGTCCCCCTACCGATTTCCCGCCTGAATAACTGATCAAGATGGGTAAAAGCAGCTGGATCATCCAATGGCATACCTCTTCTAATGTGGTGTGCAAATCGCCAGACACACCTTTTGTTGCTAATGACAAGATTCCCCAAGCGATAAACAGACTTAGATTTGGCATGATCATTTCATTTAAGTGATGTCCAGCTTTTCTCAGTTGTTTCATAGACACGCGACTGCTGTTGTTTGCTTTCCATTTGTATTCCATCTTTTTCACCATACTTCTATTTATTGATGGACGGATTTTATGTAGAAAAAGCAGCAAACGAAAAACCGTCTGCTGCTTTCAGCTATCTGGGAACTATTTGCCTGGTTCAGACGCAATGATTGCTAGTTCACCTTGGACCGCCCACTCAGAAACGCCATTTGGAATAATACAGCTTGTTCCTTTTTCTAATGGATATGTTTTTCCGTCAACGACAAGGTCTCCTGCTCCTTCGATTACCGTCATCAATGTATAAGGGGCTTGTTTTTTGAAAGATGTGATTCCTTTAATATCCCACTCATATACATTGAAAAACTCAGTTTCTAAATAAGTGACGATCGATGAATTCCCTTTTCGGACTTCTTTGATTTGTAATTCTGGTGTTTTCGCAGGGACAGTTGTTACATCGATCGATTGTTGGATATGCAGCTCTCTTGTTTGTCCTTGCGCATCTTTTCTGTCGTAGTCATACACGCGGTAAGTCGTGTCAGAACTTTGCTGTGTTTCTAAAATCATGATTCCTTTACCAATAGCATGGATCGTTCCGCTTGGTACATAAAAGAAATCACCTTTTTTAACTGGTACTTTCTTCAAAAGGTCATCCCAGCGCCCATCTTTGATCATCTCAGCTAGTTCTTCTCTTGTCTTTGCATGATGACCATAGATGATTTCTGCACCAGGTTCAGCATCGATGATATACCAGCATTCAGTTTTTCCTAATTCACCTTCATGTTTCATCCCATAGGCATCATCTGGATGTACTTGTACAGATAGATCATCTTCTGCGTCTAAGATCTTGATCAATAATGGAAACACTGGTTCTGAAGGATGGCCAAACAATTCCTTGTGTTCTGACCATAGTTCATCTAATCTTTTCCCTTTGAATTTGCCATTTTCTACTACACTGACACCATGAGGATGCGCACTGATCGCCCAATCTTCTCCGATTTTATCGTTAGGGATATCAAAACCGAAGACTGAACGTAAACGGCTTCCTCCCCAAATTTTTTCTTGAAAAACTGGTTTTAAAAACATAGGTTCCTGCATAATTCAAACTCCTCTCATTTTTCATAGCTATTATAGCATTATTTCGGTAATACCGCTTTCTCTTTCAAAAAGTTTTCAACAATTTCATCTCGACATATGAGATACTCCGCACGATGATCGACAGGATGTACGCGATTTGACAAAAATATCAACGCTTCTTGTGTTTTTATATCAATCAAGAAAAACGTACCTGTATAACCAGTATGAAAAAGAATCGCATGACCGTCTTCTACATCTTTTTTTAAATCCCACCCTAGAGAACGATAGCCATTTTTTTCTGGAGTGTGGTCTTGTAGCAAAGAATCAATCGTTTCTTCTTCTAAAAACCGACCATTACGGATTTTTCCCTTGTTCAAATACATTTGGACAAAAGTAATGCTGTCGTTCAAATCGATAAAGAGCCCAGCATTCCCTGCATGTTCAGCTAAAACTCTTGCTTTCGGATCATGAGTTTGTCCACGCAAAACCTCACCCGAAGGCAGTTGTTCTGTGGGAACGATTTTTTTGGAAGGAAAAGGAAGAAATAAGCTGTTCATCATTCCTAATGGTTCCAATACTTGTTCTTGAAAGATTTCCACTGCAGTTTCTTGGTAAATTTCCTCTAGCATCAACCCAAGAAGAATCGTACCGGCATCTGTGTACTTTACTTCTTTTCCTAATTGCTCACCAGGTTCTAGCTTCATATAAGCGGCAATCAATTCTTCCTGAGATAGCTCATCTCTGTTTGGTATCCATGTTTTGATATCAGAAGTATGTGTCAGTAAATGACGCAAAGTGATTGTCTGATTTTCAAATTCAGGAAGATATTTATGAAGCGGTTGATCGAGTTCTATCTTTCCATCTTCTAATAGACGTAAAACTAATGAAGTGGTTGCAACGACTTTCGTCAGTGAGGCTGCATCAAACAACAGATCTTCTGTCATCAGCTGCTTTTCAGGAACGACTTGGGCAAAGCCGGCTGTAAATGTTTCTACTTGATTTTCTTTTATGAAGGCGACTGCTACACCCGGATAAAATCCTTCTTCCATTTTTTTCAAAATAAGCTGTTTCGTGTGTGGATACATCTTTTTCTCCTGCTTTTCTATCAGATTCTTACAGTCCAAGCTTAAAGCTTAATCTATGAGGAATCAACCTTTTTTACACAAAAAAACTGCGCGAAAAACCGCGCAGTTTCCTCCGGTATACTATTTTCTCTTTCTATCTCTAGAATAAGCGATAGTATGACCGTTCATAAAATGACGAGACATGCGACAATCGTTAAGAAAGAAAAAGTTAAGCGTCGCATCGAATGTCAGTTTTATTCTTTTCTTTTGGCTCACTGACGAACCACCATTCGATTCCTATAGCATCATAGATTGTGAGTACTGTGTGCTTTTTGTCTAAGAAGAAATCAACTGATAGTTGCTGCAAGTGAGCAATCAGTCCTTCCATGCTTTCAGTATCGATCATGAATTTCAGAAAATCAAGTCCAATCACTTCATCTGTAGGCAAATCAATTGCGCCTCCGCTAGCTTCTGTCAACCCAACATGGAAATCTCCTTCATTCAATACATGGATGCCCTCTTCTTCATTATGTACCTTCAAACCAAGTACATGATTAAGAAATTGGCGTTCTTTTGTTAAGTTAGTAACATTTAAATGGATTTTTTCAAAATAAGAACCTGTTGATAGTTTACTGAATTTTTCTTCAGATTTTCTTAATAATGCTTCTTGATCCATTGTTTCCGGAATTTCTCTTTGGTCGTTCTTATTCTCTTCATGGTAAATTTCCAATTCATTCTCTTCTGGGTCTACGAGCAAAATCCCCATACGTCCATGATCTTCTAAAGCTTCTTTGATTGGATAATTCATTTTACGGATACGACAAAGGATATCTGCCATTTCTTCTGTGCTAGGGATAATCAATGAAAAACGGTTCAGCTTTTTGATCTCCCCCATGTGATCATTCGCTCTAGGACTTTCTTCCAGCAGCAACATTTCACTTCCAGCTTCTTCTGTTCCTAAAATGGCTAATTCGTTTTCTTCTCTTTTCAAATCAAAGCCAACAACGTTCTTGTAAAAATCAATCATTTTATCTCGGTCTTTCACCCGAATGGCTACACTTTTTAAATAGGTGGCAGCCCCCAATTGAAAATCTTTCATATTTCTTGCTCCCCTCTACGTCAAGCTTTATTTTAACGATGGATTCTTCTTCTTTCAAGCAATAACTTTGATTTTGTTAAAAAAAATGTGAGAAAATTCGCATTTTGCTTGTTTTTTGTAAATTAATGAGTAAAAACTCTTATAAAAAGAGGTTGTGAAAAAGCTGTTCTGCATCAAGTAATAAGAACAGCCAAACAAAAATAGCTCCTCCTATTTTTCGTTTGGTTGGGCTTATTACCGCAGATGCAAGCTTTTGAACACCGTTTAAGGAAGAGGTTGTAAAATCAGCGGTTTGACCTGAGTATTAGAGAAACAAAACGGAAAAATAGCTTCTCATATTTTGCCGTTTTTTGAGCTAATACCGAAGGACAGCTGATTGAACACCGTTTAAGGAAGAGGTCGTAAAATCAGCGGTTTGACCTGAGTATTAGAGATACAAAACGGAAAAATAGCTCCTCATATTTTGCCGTTTTTTGAGCTAATACCGAAGGACAGCTGATTGAACACCGTTTATTCGGAATAAGGGACTGTGACACGACTTTTGTCACAGCCCCTAAAAAAAATAATAAATTTGTACTATTCTATGAAGCTTCTTCTTCAGAAAACTGACTGTTATAAAGATCTGCATAGAATCCGTCTTTTTCCATCAATGTATCGTGGTTTCCTGTTTCTACGATCGAACCATGATTCATCACAATAATGTTGTCTGCATCGCGTATTGTAGACAAGCGGTGAGCAACAACGAAACTTGTCCGGTTTTCCAATAGGCGGTTCATCGCTTTTTGAATCAGTATTTCTGTTCGTGTATCTACACTAGATGTTGCTTCATCAAGGATCAGGACATCCGGATTTGCTAAGAATGCCCGCGCAATTGTGATTAGCTGACGCTGCCCTTGCGAAATATTGCTTGCATCCTCGTTTAATACAGTGTTATATCCTTCTGGCAATTTACGAACAAAATCGTCTACGTGAGCAGCTTTAGCAGCCTCAATGATTTGTTCGTCTGTTGCATCGTCGTTCCCATATTTGATATTGTCATAGATACTTCCTGTAAACAGCCAAGTATCTTGCAGTACCATTGAAAACTGTGCGCGCAATTCATCACGTGAAAGATCACGGGTATCTACACCATCGTAACGAATACTACCTCCAGAAACATCGTAGAACCGTTCAAGAAGGTTGATCAGTGTCGTCTTCCCTGCACCAGTCGGACCTACAATAGCGACCATCTCACCAGGTTTGACATCCAAGTTAAAATCAGTCATTAGCAAGTTATCTGGTGTGTAGCCGAATTGAACATTTTCAAAACGAACTTTGTATGGTGTATCTTTTTCTTCTGGAAGGCCAGATTTTTCATTGGACATCTCTTCTTCATCCAACACTTCAAATACCCGTTCGGCTGAAGCAACTGTTGATTGGATAGTGTTCATCAAACTTGCAAGTTGAGTGATTGGTTGAGAGAACTGTGTTGTATATTGCAAGAACGCTTGAACATCCCCTAATGTCATGTTCCCATTTGCAACTTTTACTCCGCCTAGTACAGCGACGAACACATAGCCTAGATTTTTAACGAAATTCATCAACGGCATGATGATTGCCGAAATAAATTGAGCTTTCCAACCAGCGGCATACAGATTCTGATTTTCTTTTTCAAATACTTCCTGGTCTTTTTCAGTATGATTGAATGTTTTAACAATGGTATGACCACCATATGTTTCTTCTACTTGGTTATTCAATAAACCTAAACTTTTTTGCTGATCTGCGAAAAACACTTGTGATTTCGGCGCTACGATCATCACGATGATCAAGCTTAAAGGGATCATCAATAACGCGACTAACGTCAATTGCCAGCTGATTGAAAGCATCATCACGATGACCCCAATCAATGTGACTGCACTAGTTACAAATTGAGTCAAATTTTGCTGCAGCGTGCTTGCGATGTTATCCATATCATTGATTGCTCGAGACATGATATCCCCATTTGTATGTGTATCATAATAGGAAATCGGTACACGATTCATTTTGGCTTCCAAATCATGACGTAATTCATAAACTGTTCGTTGGGAAACACGTGTCATAATAAATTGCTGTAAAAAGTTGAATACAGCAGAAATCAAATACATCACGATTACTGTCGCAATGATCTGCGCGATTTTATCAAAGTCTATCGGAAATTTTGTTACTTGTTGGCCTTGTTGCATCTGTTGAGCGCCAGCCATTACACCTTTGAATATTTCTGTGGTTGCTTTCCCCAAGACCTTTGGTGTTTGGATTTGGAAGATCACGGCTGCTATTGCTAGTACAAATACAGCGATGATCGCAACCATACGTTTAGACATATAGCCAAACAATCGGCGTACCGTTCCCCAGAAATTTTTAGGCTTTTCACCTTTTACACCGAGATTTCTGCCAGGTCCACCATGTCCTGGACCGCCTGCTGGTCCATGAGAGGGAC
The DNA here is from genome assembly GCF_035726465.1 of Enterococcus sp. E4-150. Lineage (NCBI taxonomy): Bacteria > Bacillati > Bacillota > Bacilli > Lactobacillales > Enterococcaceae > Enterococcus > Enterococcus sp. E4-150. The sequence goes on from NZ_JAPRGK010000003.1 coordinate 108,826, forward strand.
GTGTGTTTGTTTTACTCATGCTAAGTCCTCCTCTCTTAGTTGTGAATGAACGATTTCTTGATAAGTTTCGTTTGTTGCTAATAGTTCTTCATGTGTTCCTTTGCCAACCAGTTTTCCTTCATCTAGCACAAGGATCATATCTGCATCCATTACTGTACTTACTCGTTGAGCAACTAAAACGGTGATACTTTCTTTCATATTCGTTTTCAATGCTTGGCGAAGATTGGCATCCGTTTTGAAATCCAACGCTGAGAAGGAATCATCAAACACATAGATATCTGCTGTTTTGACTAATGCCCGTGCAATTGCCAGACGCTGTCTTTGTCCACCAGAGAAGTTTCCTCCTCCTTGTTCCACATGGCTATCTAAGCCATCTTCCATCTCTGAAACAAAATCTTTAGCTTGTGCGATTTCTAATGCTTTCCAAATCATTTCATCTGTTGCATCCGGCTTACCATACTGCATATTGTCTCGGATCGTTCCAGAGAACAGAACTGCTTTTTGAGGAACAAAGCCCATTAATTCTCGCAAATTATATTGAGTCATGTCACTAATGTCCGTTCCATTTATTTGGATCGAACCAGATTCGATGTCATATAATCGAGGGATCAAATTGACTAAGGTCGTTTTACCTGAACCAGTCCCCCCTATGATTGCGACGATCTCGCCCGACTTGGCTTGGAAATCAATATCTTCCAATGCAAGTTTTTCTGCTCCATGATATCGATAATTGACATGATTGAAGGCCAATGTTGCGTTTTTTCCAGCAAAAGAAACTGTTTTAGGATTTTCAGGGTCATGGATACCGATTTTTTCATCCAACACTTCATTAATACGGTCAGCTGAAGCTTGTGCACGAGGCACCATGATAAAAATAGCGGAAAGCATCATAAAGCTGATCAAGATCTGCATCGCATAAGTCATAAATGCAATCAGATTACCGACTTCCAAAGTCATATCTGCTATGTAGTGTCCACCAAACCAAGTGATTGCTACGTTTGTACCGCTCATGATCAATGTCATCATCGGCATCATCAATGCGACGATCGTATTAACTTTGATTGCCGTATTTGTATAATCTTTATTCGCTAAATCAAAACGATTTTCTTCAAAGCGTGTCTTATCGAATGCTCGAATCACTCTGACCCCTGTCAATCCTTCTCGAAATACCAGGTTTAAACGGTCAGTTTTCTTTTGCATACTTTTGAATAATGGAACAGCAAAGTACATGATTCCGCCGATCAAAATAATCATTACTGGGATGACAACTAAGAAGATTTTTGTCAACTGATGATCTTTTTGATAAGCAAGTATGCTCGCGCCAATCAACGTGATTGGTGCATTGATCATCATACGTAAAAACATTTGTGTAACCATTTGGATTTGAGTCACATCATTGGTCGTTCTTGTGATCAAAGAGGCCGTTCCATATTTATCAAACGCATCTTTTGTCAGACTCTCTGATTTTTTATAGACATCCGTACGCAATTGCTTACCCAGTTTCTGTGATTCACGAGTAGCAAAAAATGTATTTGCAATAGCAGCTAAGATACTGATCAAAGAAAAGCCGATCATCACAAAGCCTGTATGCCAAATATAATCGACATCTCCTTGTGCTACCCCTTTATCAATGATATTGGAGGTAAGTGTCGGCAAATATAAATCTGCCAGTACTTGGATCACCATGAAAACTGCAGCTGCAATTGCTGAAGTCAAGGAGATCCGTTTTACGATTTTTAGCATCTAGTTCCCTTCTTTCTATTTATATACTCCGTTTTTCAGCCAAGAAAGTTTCAAATTGAATTCACTGATTGCTTGCTCTACTGAGTAATCTTCAGATGTTGAAAATAAGCGATACGAATGCGCAATTGTTGTAAATACAGTATTCATCACTAATTGGATCAGTAATTCCAATTCATGATCATTTTTTACTTTCAGCTTCGTCCGATCAATCAATTCAAGCAACTCTTTTGCATCTTGTTTGTGTTCTTTATGCGGATCGTGAGGCGTTTTTTGGCGACTCGTATGAGGAGCGACTTTTCTTGAGGCACGGTAATCCATGTTCATAAACAAGTTACGATAAAAAGAAGCATTCTCACCTTCCAAAATCTCATAAATCATTTTAGAAAAATAGGATTCGAATCCTTTGAATAGATCACCATCGGATTCTTTCATTAGTTGCAACATATCTTTAGAGCTGTCACGTCTCATTGTCTCAAAGTAATAAAAATAAAGATCCTCTTTATCTTCAAAATACTGATAGAAACTGCCTCTAGGGATATCCGCTAATTTGACGATATTAGCAATCGAGGCTTCTTTCAAAGGTACTCTAGAAAACTCGATTCTCGCAGCCTCGATTAGTCTTTTTTGTTTTTCTTTAGGCAAATGGAAAAATGTCTGTGTCGGCATATGGATCCTCCTTTCTTTCAAGATGACACATTGTCATATGACGCTATGTCATTATAACACCTCCTACCTGTTTTGCAAGACATTTGCATAGTTTTTTTCATTATCATCCGATACATTAAAAAAGTGATAAGAGGAATCCTTCCATTTGAATTAATGAGAGTTGCCCATTAAAATAGCCACATACTAAACAAAGGATGAGATAAATGGCCCAATCAATTAGTGTCCAAGACTTCAATAAATTGCCTCTCGATGCTGACAGCATCGTTTTAGATACAAGAAATACCTTAGATTACACAAAAAACCACTTAAGCCACTCGCTTTCTATCCCCGCTGCTATCTTGCCAAGACAATTAAAAAATCTAGATCCAAAGAAACTTTATTATATTCTAAGCTATACAGGCAGGCGATCAGAAGCATTAGCCGATCAACTTACTGCTAATGGTTTTCGTGCTGTTTATATCATTGGTGGGATGGAAGCTCTTCAGTCGAGTGTTGCTTGAATATTGCTTGTTAGATTCAAAAGAGGCTGTGACAAAAATCGTGTCACAACCTCTTTTATATCCTGTCTTTTTTTAGTTATTTATTCTTCAACCTTATCAATATGACTTGATAGCCTTTTCTTTTTCGAGTAAACTGATTTTGTTAGTCATAGTTATAACAATCATAGCAATAAAAGGAGAAGGTAAGCATATGGCATCTGTTTTAGTAGTCAAAGGTCATCCCCTAACTGCAGAAGAATCGCGCACAGTTAAGGCATTGACGTCTTTTTTAACAAGTTATAAAGAAAATCATCCAGATGATGAAGTGACTGTTTTGGAACTTTATCGCGATGATATTCCGGAAATCGATGAAGAATTATTATCAGGTTGGGAAGCATTACGTGCTGGTGCAGAGTTCACTTCCTTATCAGAAAGTCAACAACAAAAAATTGCTCGTTTCAATGAATTGACTGATCAGTTCCTTGCTGCTGATAAAATCGTTATCGCAAACGCTTTATGGAATCTAAATATCCCAACAAAATTAAAAGCTTGGTTCGATACCGTCAATGTAGCTGGAAAAACGTTCCGCTATACAGAAAACGGGCCAGAAGGATTAGTGACAGGTAAAAAAGCACTGCACATCCAATCTAATGGCGGTGTATACAACGGACAAGACTTTGCCTCTCAATATGTAAAAGGTATTTTAAACTTTGTAGGCATCGATCAAGTAGATCAGCTATTCATCGAAGGAATCGATTATGACCCTGACCGTGCAGATGAGTTGATGCAAAATGCATTAGATAAAGCTGCTGCTTTAGGTAAATCATTTTAAAAATTGAGATAAATGCATACAAAAGAGACAGAGGAAAAAATCTTCAAAGCAGCATTTGTGCCTTGGATATTTTCCCATCTGTCTCTTTTTGTTATTCTTTCTGCTTTTTCAACGGATTTTCTTCATAAAGAGAAGAGATTGTTGTGTACCATTCAAAAACATGAGTAATCACTACTTTAGCTGCTGCATAAACAGGAATCCCCAAGATCACACCGATGATTCCGAACAATTTCCCAGAAGTCAGCAGAACTAATAAAATCGTTACTGGATGGATTGCTAACTGATTCCCTAGTACTAATGGAGAGATCAAGCGTCCTTCTATTGTCTGCTCTACTGCAAAAACGATCAGTACTTTGATGATCATGAATGGACCTGCTACAATGGCTAAAAAGATAACCGGAATCATCGCTAAAAATGATCCTAAGTAAGGGATCAGGTTCAAAAAACCCGCAATAATCCCCAACGTGACAGCATACTCTAAACCAATGACCGCAAAACCAATCATAAACATGATTGCCACAGCAAAAGCCACAGTTAGTTGTCCTCTTATATAAGAAGAAACTTGACTATTCATTTCACTCAGCACATTCAACGTCGGTTTTTGCATGCGTGTCGGTAAAAATTTGACAAAATAAGGTGCTAATTGTTTACCGTCTTTCAATAGATAAAATAAGATAAACGGCATCGTCAGCAGAGCCACTAAAATAGTCGCTACCGCGCCGACAAAACTTCCAAGACTCTGAACTGTACTCTTAGATATATCTTGGATCATATCGCCTGCCGAATTCATGAACTTATCACCTGCTGTTTCCAACTGTTCGCGAAATTGGTTGAACAGCGGGTCCCGCAAAATCTCGGTTAATTTATTATCAATCGTATCTACATATTGAGGGAAGTTACTGATGAAGCTCACTGTTTGTTCCTGAATCTTAGGGATGATCACTACGCTCCCCCATGCGATTAGTGCAACAACCAAAACAAACAGCCCAATGATACTGTAAAGCCTTGGTACTTTTCGCTTTTCAAAGTAATCAACTACCGGATTCATCAAGTAATACAAGATTCCTGCTAAAATGATAGGCAGACCTACGATTGCTAAAAATTGCCAGATTGGTGCAAACAAATATGAAACTTTTGTAAATAAAAAGACGATCAGCAATATTAACAATACAACAAGTAAGGCTGTGACTACTTGATTATTTAAAAACCAGCGCCAAAACCACGACACCGGTCTGTTCTTCTTATTTTTTCCTTCCATAATTCCTCCTGTTAGTTATAAAAAATTTGGCTTCCCAAACCAATAGCAGGCAGTCTATGCGGATGAAGATAGATTCCATTTGCAATTTGTCCTTCTTCTGGACAAGCATCAAAAATCAATGATACGTGAGCTACTGTCTCTAAATTCCCATTGGCCATCGGACCGACATAATCGATCGTATATACCTGATCATCAAAAGCAATTGTTCCGCCTGCTTTCAAAGAAAAAGGTTCGTCTTTTGATACTTCTTGAATCACCGAATATTTTCGTAAGGCAGCTGTTGCTGTTTTATCGAACAAAATCAGCATGGGTTCTTCCTTGTTTATTGCTTCTGTCCCAATTTCTGTAATCTTTGCCTGAATCATTGCACTCTCTCCTTTAATTGCTTTCAAAAACAGTATAACACATTCTCATTCTTTAGCCGTGTGGAATAATTATGTGATAGAATAAAAACGAAAACTATTTCATTACAATTAGGAGGAATCAGCTCATATGATCGAAAAGATAATTTTAGGAACCTATACGCGTCGCGAAAGTAAAGGAATCTATACGATCGACCTTGATACAGAAAAAGAAGAATTAGCCAACCTTTCATTAGCTGTTGAAGAAAATAGCCCTACCTATGTAGCAAAAAGTAAAGCTGGCAATCTTTACACAGTTACTAGTGTGGATGGATTAGGTGGTGCCGGTGCGTACGATAAGGATTTTCATTTTTTGAATGCGGTAACAGAGTCTGGCGCTCCTTTGTGTTATGTAGCGGTTGATGAAGCACGTCAATTACTATACGGGGCGAACTATCATAAAGGTGAAGTAAATGTCTACCATATATTAGGAGATGGCGAACTGAAAGCAGCAGATTCAATATTCCATCAAGAAGCGACAGGTCCTCATAAAAACCAAGATCATGCGCATGTCCACTATACGGATCTGACTCCTGACCAACGATTAGTCGTATGTGATCTTGGTACAGATCGTGTGTATACTTATGATGTGTCCGAAAACGGCAAATTGAATCTTGTAACTACCTTCACTGCAGAGCCAGGAACAGGCCCTCGCCATCTTGTCTTTCATCCAAATGGACAATTCGCTTATTTATTTGGTGAATTAGACAGCACAGTCCGCGTGCTTTCTTATAATAAAGAAACAGGTGCTTTTGAAGAATTACAGAAAATATCGACCTTGCCAGAAGAATTCGACGGTGAAAATGGAGGGGCAGCTATCCGCATTTCAAATGATGGCAAGTTCCTTTATGCTTCTAACCGAGGACATAACTCGATTGCTGTATTCGCAGTTTTTGAAGATGGTTCCCACATTCAAAACAAGCAAATCATCTCAACAGAAGGGGATTTTCCCCGCGATTTCGCACTAGATCCAAGCAATAATTTTGTCGTGTGTGCCAATCAGAATACCGATAATCTGACATTATATCGCCGTCATCCTGAAACAGGATTACTGGAATTACTGAAAAAAGATGTCTATGCACCAGAATGTGTCTGTGTTTATTTTGATCGTTAGTAACAAAAGGAGAATGAAATGAATCAGCAAGACGTATTAGACAGACTACGGGAAGAACTAAATATTCCTTTCTTTGATGGGAAAATCGAAGATAAAGAGTATAGCGAAGAGGAATATCAGAAACTCAAAGCCGATTTACAGAACTACTTTGAACAATATGTACAGAATGTAGAAAACTAATCAGCTTTCCATACTATCTGAAAAGAACATCAGGACAAGACTTTTCCGTCTATCCTGATGTTCTTTTCTACAAATAAAAAACCGCCGAGATGGTTAGACTCGACGGAAAAGGAGTATTTACTCGATTTTGAGTAAGTACAAGGTTGTTGTTGGTTATAGGTATGTCATTATCATAAAGGATTTTGATCACTCTATCATAAAGGTAATATTACATTTATATTAGATAACTCTAGTTTTTATTGTTATCAAAGATTTCTTTTATTTTTTCAACAACAAATTAGTCATTTTTTGGATGGCAGCTGTCAATTGGTCTGTCGCTTGGTCTTGTTTTGCTTCAGATGTATTGAATAAATCTTTATCTACCCCTGACTCAAGATCAATACTTTGGATCATTTCTTCACAGCCTGCTACATATGAAAGATAAGCTTTTTCAAAATTTTTATGAATGCCCATTGCTTTTGCTGGCGGGCGCAATGTACTGACTTTCTTGAGCATTGCCCGATATTTTTTTGTTCCTTCTTCAAATAACAGGATGATCTCTTCAAGAGTCGATTTGTCCAGGTCACTTGTTTTTCCTTCATCGATTGCGTTTCTGATCACTTCATATTTCGGATGCATTCCTTCTCCGATTGCTTCTGTTTCCTTGACGATTTGATCGATGGACTGCACATAATAGCCAATATTCGGTAACATGTTCGTTTTCCTACTTTCTCCATTGTTGTTATTATTTATTCTACTTGTTTTTATCCTCAAATGACAAGTACTTGAAAAAATTTAATGGTTTCTATACAGCTCGCCATTCTTATTCGTGCTCAAAGAAACCATCTGCTAAACTATATTGTTTCCCTGCGACAATGTCATATTGGATCAATTGATATTCGTCGTAAATCTCTTGTTGCAAGCGATTGAATTGCGCTTCTTTATACCACTGTTCGTTTTGATAGTACAGTTCTCGTTCAAACGCCGGAAGTTCCTGTTCTAATGATAAAAGCAGCTGATAAAAGCCATTTGTTGTCTGATTCGTCTGTTCCATTAGATTCGCTGCAAAATAAAAAGGACTGGTGATTGCATCGTGAGTCGTTTGCTTTTCTAATTTCCCTTTGCTGTCAAACATCAAGAATTGTGTTTCATGCAATGTTTGTTTATCATTTTTGGCTTGGATGGTATCTGAATAAATCCCTGGCAGATGATCCCCCCAAAAAACAACTAAAGTCCTTCTAGAAAGATTCTTCAATTCTTCCGTGAACTGCTTCAGTGCCGTGCTGCTATAGGAAATATCTTGCAGATAATTCTCTAAGTCAAGTGTCCCACTTCCATCTGAAATTTCTGCAGAATAGCCCAGTCTATCATACTTTCCATTGTAAGGCATATGTGTCTGCATCGTGACTAAATGAATGAACTGAGGTGTTTTTTCTTCCTTGAGAAGTGTCATTACTTCTTTGTAAGCTGACTCATCAGAAATATATGGATTATTCTCTATCGTATCCGTATAGGTCATCGTACGCTCGCTGATGAACTGGTCAAATCCTAATGTCTGATAAACATCCTCTCTTTTATACATCGAAGTATTGTATGGATGGATCGCTGTCGTCTGGTATGATTGTGCGTTTAACGCTGAAACGATAGAAGGAAGCTGATCCATTTTTGGTACAAGCATCGTGTAAGGGGTGGTGAGTTGCGCATTAAATAACGCCATAGAAAAACCAGTCAATGCTTCAAATTCGATATTTGCTGTTCCACCGCCATAGTTTTGAGAAAGCATATTGCCACTATATGTTTGATCAGCTACTTCATAATAATCTGCCAATGGCTCACCAGATACTTCTACGCCGTTTAATCGACTAGGATCTGAGAAACTTTCACTCATCACGAACACGATGTTCGGCGACTCTTCCTCTGCAACTTTATTTTTTTCATCGGCTCGCTTCTGGTATTTTTCAGTGATTTCTTTGATCTTTTCTTTCGAATATCCTTCAGGTTCATCCATTGGTTCTACCTTCAGATTGTACAAAAACCCACCGATAAAACCAGTGTTATAGTAGTTCATTTTCTGGCTGTAAGGTATCCATAGTGCCGTTTTATTATATGCTTTTCGCAACAAATTATCGGGATTGTTGAAATTACTGATATACCCTAGCAGTCCAATTGCCACAAGCAGTGTCGTTAATCGGATCAATTGGAATCGCCTTCCTTTTTTCAGGCTTCGAAACATGTACCAGCAAAACAATCCTAGCACGGTTCCTGCGGCAGCTAAGATCACTGTAAACAGCATAGTGCCGGTCATATCTTTCAGCAATCCGATTTCAGTGATCATCTTCAAATCGTCTGGATAAATCGGTTCTTGCCGATAACTCATTTTCATATAATTTGCAAAACCTAATACACCGATGGCTACGACATACGTAAGGGAACCTAAAGGGACAGATCCTGCTAGTGCAATCAGAAAAATAAGAATGATCAGCAAGACGAGACAGGCTAAGAAGAATTTTTCCGTATGCCAAGAAAAAGCAAATTTCAACGCAAGGTCTACGGATAGATCATTTTGACACCACTGCAAAAACAAATTACTAAAAACAACAAGAAAAAAGATACTGATGATTGCTGCTGTTCCTTTTAAAATCTTTTTCTGTTTGGCCGAAAGTCTGCTTATATATCTTTTCAAATGCTTGCTCCTTCATTTCTATCAATAAAAGAATGTTGCTTCTCTTATTTTAGTTGTACGAAATTCGAAAGTAAAGAACGGAAAGAAGAATTAATGAAATCCAAATATTCTCTTTCTTTATGGCCTTTCTGGTTTCTTTAATAAGCGGACCTTTCGTACTCCAGAAATTTTTTCTAGCTGTTGTTTCACTTGATTGAGCTGTTCAAAATCAGTACTGTCTATGTCAATCAATATGTAGACATGCTCATTCTTATGGTTACGCGATATATCTGCGATCGCTAGCTCGTTCTCATTCAGCAGAGAAAATATCTCTGCTAATATATTGGTTTTCTTTTGATAAAATATAGTGAATCGAAACGGCGCTTGGAAAAACATTCGTACGGATGGATAATTGACCGCTTCTCTAACCGTACCGAACAAAAGATAATCTTTTAAGGCTTCAACTGCCAAACGTCCGCTGTCTGCCAAAGCTTCCTGAGTCGATCCCCCTAGATGAGGCAACATAAGTATACGGTCATTTTCTAAGAACTCTTCTTCTGGAAAATCAGTCACGTATTTAGCCAGATGTTGTTTTTCCAATGCTTGCATAACAGCATATTTATCAACAATTTCACTTCTTCCTACATTGATAAGTACAGCATCTTTTTTCATTTTTTCTATATTCGCCTGATCGATCAATCCTTTTGTATCTTCTGTCAACGGCAGCATGACTACGATGTAATCCGAGGTAGAAAGAACTGTTTCTAAATCTGCTTGCCGAACATAATCCAACTGGGCATCGCGGATAGAATAACCCAAGACATCCATCCCTAAGCTATAGCAACTTAGCGCTACTTTTGTGCCTATCGCTCCAAGACCAAGAAGACCGATGGTTTTACCTTGCAATTCTCGTCCCACATAAGCACTTCTTTTGTTTTCTGCCTGTTCTAAAATATTAGGACCTGTTAGTGTTTGTACCATACGACTTGCTTCGATTATCGGACGGGAAGATAAGAGCAAACAGCACAAAACAAGCTCTTTTACTGCATTAGCATTTACACCTGGTGTATTCATGACGATCGTCCCGTTTTCAGAAGCTTTTTCAACGTTGATCGTGTTCACCCCAACACCAGCTCTTGAAATTGCTAGCAAATCTGGTGTAAGCCATTCATCTTTCACTTTCGTACTACGAATAACTATTCCTTCGGCTGGCAAATCATCTATTATTTTGAAATATTCCCCTTGTAACTTTTCTATCTCTTGTTCTGGAATAGCATCAATCAAATGAACGTGATACATAAAACCCCCTCCTTACTAACAAGTATCTCGAAATTTCTGCAATTAGACAACTGTTTACCATTTGACTTCCTAGAAGCAAAAAGAGCAGTTAGAGCAGAGTAGGCTTAGTGATAAAAATAAGGCTATGACAAGTTACTGCCATAAGCCTTATTTTCGAGAGCAAAATATTGAGGGTGAGATATCTTGATAAATGGTGTTCCGTTAGCTGACATTGATAATAAGACTAAATTTCAAAAAAGTTGAAAAGCAAATTTCGTCAATCTCTTCTTATTTCTTAAAACTAAGCGGCTTTTTCACAACCTCTTTTTATCTAATAACCACTGTTTCCAACTCAACTAATTTTGCCCACGTTTCAATTTGATCTGTTGTTAGATTTAGCGAGACAACGGTATGATGACCGCCACCTGCCTGAATCCATGAATGGACACCTTCATGGAAATTCGGTTTAGTTTTCCATAACACACGTGCAACAGGTAAATTAGGTGCTTCAGTCGTTGGTTCAAAGGCTTCTACTTCATTGATCAGCAGTTTATAATGCGTACCGAAATCTGCCATCGATACGACTACCCCTTCTCCTGCTTTCCCATCAAATACAAGACGCGCCGGATCTTCTCTATCTCCCATTGATAAAGGAGAAACAACGATTCTTGGTTTCGTCGCAGCAAGCGTCGGATCTACTTCCATCATATGGGATTCCAAGATTGCTTCTTGGCCACTAGCTAGCTCGTAAGTATAATCTTCCATGAATCCTGTATCTTTCCCTCGAGCCATGATTTTTAGCAACCGATCAATCGCTGCAGTTTTCCAGTCGCCTTCCCCGGCAAAACCGTATCCTTCTGCCATCAAACGTTGTACAGCTAGTCCAGGTAGTTGTTTCATTCCATAAAGGTCTTCAAAATTAGTCGTAAAAGCGTTATAGCCTCCTTCTTCTAAGAAACGGCGAATACCGATTTCCTGCTGAGCTTGTACTTTTACATGTTCCTCCCATGTCTTTTCTTCATAATCACCATAGTCGAAGGTATACAATTCCTTGTACTCTTCAAATAATTGATCGACTTCTTCGTCTGATACGCGATCGATTACTTGTACAAGATCTCCGATACCAAAATAATCAACAGTCCAGCCAAATTGAATCTGTGCTTCCACTTTGTCTCCTTCTGTAACACCCACGTTTCTCATGTTGTCACCAAAACGAGCCACTTTTATTCCAAAACTTTCATTATAGGCTACTGCAACGTCCATCCAATCAGCAATCTCTTTTTGGATCTCAGGTCGTTTCCAGTAGCCAACGACTATTTTATTTTGTTTATTTAATCGAGCATTGATGAACCCATATTCGCGGTCACCATGAGCGGATTGATTTAAATTCATGAAATCCATATCGATCGTTTTCCAAGGAATGCTTTCGTTATATTGCGTAGCTAAATGAAGCAATGGTTTTTGTAGAAGCTTTGTCCCGCGGATCCACATTTTTGCTGGTGAGAAAGTATGCATCCAAGTGATCACACCTGCTACTTCTTCTCGATAATTGACCTCTTTCATGATTTTTGTGATCGTATCAGCAGTAACTGCTAATTCTTGAAGGCGGATTGGATAAGGCAATTGGCCATTTTCATTCAGTTCATCGACCATTTCTTGTGCATGTTTCTTTACTTCTCGCAGTGCTTCTTCCCCATATAAATGCTGTGATCCTACAACAAACCAAAATTCTTTTTCTCCAATATTCAACATAACTAGCCACTCCTTTTATTTGTTTTGTCCGTAATACGCATTTTTTCCGTGTTTTCGTAAATAATGTTTATCTAAAATCCGTTGAGGTAGCTCTTCTGAAAATGAATTGAGCTGTCTGGTAAATAAATTCATCTTGCATACTTCATCTAGTACGACTGCGTTCATTACCGCATTTTGCGCATCTTTCCCCCAAGTAAATGGACCGTGTCCGTGTAAAAGTACCCCTGGAATTGCTAAGGGATCAATTTTGCGTTCTTTGAATGTTTCTATGATAACTTTTCCTGTTTCATATTCGTACCCGCTGTCGATTTCCTGTTGTGTCAAAAATCGAGCACAAGGTACCGATCCATAAAAAGTATCTGCATGCGTCGTCCCCATCGCAGGAACATCCAATCCTGCTTGTGCCCAGATCGTCGCCCATGTCGAGTGAGTATGGACGATTCCTCCGAGTTGAGGAAATGAACGATATAAAACAGCATGAGTAGGCGTATCCGAAGAGGGATTGAGTTTACCTTCAATGATATGATTGTCCAAGTCCACAACGACCATGTCGTCTGCTGTCATCTCTTCATAACTGACTCCACTAGGTTTGATAACGAAATATCGTGTTTCAGGATCAAAAGCGCTCACATTTCCCCATGTATATTTGACGAGTCCATGTTTAGGCAAGTCAAGATTTGCTTGATACACTTCTTCTTTCAGTTGTTCCAGCATTTTCTATCACTCCTTTTTCTTGCAATTGATGAATCGCTGTTTTTTCAATGTCGATCCCCTCACGGTAACGTCTCATAAATATCTGATAGCCTGCTATTTCTTCTGCTGAAGGTGTGATAGTGATTCCTTGGTCTTGTCCAAACACGTCTTCTGCCAAGAAGTTTTCTAAAGACTTCCCATGTCGATCCATCATATAGGCTGCTAATAACGCGATTCCCCACGCTCCACCTTCTCCGGCTGTGTCCATCACTGTAACTGGTGCCTCCATAGCAGATGCTAGAATCCGCTGTCCAACTTCTGGTGTTTTAAAAATCCCCCCATGCCCCACTAAACGATCAATTTGGACATTCTCAGATTTCAATATATCCATTCCGATTCTCATTGCACCAAAAGCACTGGCTAAATGGATCCGCATGAAATTCGCTAAATCAAAACGGCTACCTGGTGTACGTACAAATAATGGCCTTCCTTCATTTACTCCTGTAATGTTTTCTCCAGAAAAATAACCATAAGAAAGTAATCCCCCGCAATCCGTATCGCCTTCTAGCGCTTTGTTGAATAATACCGTGAATAATTTATCTCTGCTTATCTCCATACCCAAAGAATTGGTAAATTCTTCAAAAATACTGACCCAAGCATTGATATCCGAAGAGCAGTTATTCGTATGAACCATGCCTACTAGTTCTCCTGAAGGTGTAGTGACCATGTCGATTTCCGGATGGACATTTTCTAGTTCTTTTTCTAATACGATCATAGCGAAGGCGGAAGTACCAGCCGAAATGTTCCCTGTCCGTTTGGCTACACTGTTCGTAGCGACCATACCGGTTCCTGCATCCCCTTCTGGCGGACAAACCGGGATTCCTGGTCTCAAATTTCCCGTAGGGTCGATCAGATAAGCCCCTGATTCGCTTAACTTGCCAGCTTCTTCTCCTGCTACTAGAACTTTAGGCAAAATGTGATCCAAGTCAATCGCTACGTGCGCTTTTTCGACTAACTGACCAAAAATATTTTTCATTTCTTGATGGTAGGTTTTCGTTGAAGGATCGATAGGAAACATGCCTGATGCATCTCCTACGCCTAGTACTTTCTCACCAGTAAGCTGCCAATGAACATAGCCTGCAAGCGTTGTCAAAAAATTAATTTCTTTCACATGTTCTTCTTTATTCAAAATAGATTGATACAAATGAGCGATACTCCATCTCTGCGGAATATTGTATTGAAATTTTTCCGTTAATATTCGTTCTGCTTCTTCAGTGATTGTATTTCGCCAAGTACGAAATGGTACTAGTAACTGTTCCTTGCTATCAAATGCTAGATAACCGTGCATCATTGCACTGAACCCAATCGACCCGATTGTCGTAAGATTCTCGCCATAGATTTCGAATACTTCTGCTGCCATTTTTCGGTAACTGACGCGCAGTCCTTTCCAAATATCTTCTAATGAATAGGTCCAGATACCATTTTCTAGTTTGTTTTCCCACTCATAACTACCAGCGGCAATAGGAGTAAAAGATGAATCAATCAATACAGCTTTGATCCTAGTTGATCCAAACTCAATCCCTAAAGATGTACGACCATCTATGACATCTAACATACTTTGCGCATTTACTTCCTTCATAATGATTTAACTCCCTCCTTCTCGTCAAACCTGATCAAACCGTCTTTTTAATAGCGCTTACAATGATTATTGTATACTTTTGTACGTACATGTCAAGCGGTTATTTACAAGAATACAATAAAAAACACTTGTTTTGTACGTACATAAGTTATAAAATGAAATTGCTTACAAAATCTGATCAACCGCCTTCTCGAAATTCTAGAAGGAGAGAATACTTATGAAAAAAGAAAAAAAAGTTTCCTCATCGTTTATTTATTTTTTTGGCGCATTTGGCGGCATTCTATTTGGATATGATATTGGTGTTATGACCGGCGCCTTACCTTTTTTACAGCATGATTGGGATTTGACAGGTAAAGCTTCTTTGATAGGATGGATCACGTCTTCGGTCATGTTAGGTGCGATCCTTGGCGGCTCTTTATCTGGTCTTCTTTCTGATAAGCTTGGACGACGAAAAATGATTCTTCTTTCTGCACTTATTTTTATGGCTGGTTCTGTCCTTTCTGCATCTGCCCCTCACAATGGTTCTTATTTTCTGATTGCAGCAAGGATTCTTCTAGGTTTAGCTGTTGGCGCTGCATCTGCCCTAGTTCCTGCTTATATGTCTGAAATGGCTCCTGCTAGACTAAGGGGAAGATTATCAGGGATCAATCAAGTGATGATTGCTTCTGGCATGCTCCTTTCCTATGTTGCAGATTATTTGCTAAAAGGGTTGCCTGAAACGATGGCTTGGCGCGTGATGTTAGGACTTGCTGCTGTCCCCGCGCTGATTTTATTTTTCGGTGTTTTAGCTCTACCAGAGTCACCGCGTTTTCTTATGCAATCTGGCCGCTTGGAAGAGGCAAAAAGAGTATTGAACTATATTCGGACACCAAAAGAAGCTGAACAGGAATTCGAACAAATCCAGCTGAATGTCAAACAAGAACAGACAACCGGAACTTCTTGGCATACTTTGTTTTTAGAAAAATATCGTTCCTTAGTCATTGCCGGTATTGGTATAGCAGTATTCCAGCAATTTCAAGGAGCTAATGCTATTTTTTACTATATTCCGCTGATCGTAGAAAAAGCGACTGGGCATGCAGCGAGCGATGCATTGATGTGGCCGATCATCCAAGGAATCATTTTAGTTGCTGGTTCTTTGCTCTTTTTGGTTATTGCAGACAAGTTCAATCGGCGAACTTTATTGAAAATAGGCGGTAGCGTGATGGGACTTTCTTTCATCCTACCAGCTGTTTTAGGAACTGTACTGGATGCTCATACAAATTCGTTGTTGATTCTCTTGTTTTTATGTATTTATGTCGCATTTTATTCTTGCACATGGGCTCCACTGACATGGGTAATCGTAGGCGAAATATTCCCACTAGCTGTCCGCGGGCGAGCATCTGGCCTGGCCTCTTCTTTTAATTGGATTGGTTCTTTCCTAGTCGGCTTGCTTTTTCCTGTGATGACTGCTTCTATGTCTCAAGAAATCGTTTTCGGTATTTTTGGGATCATCTGCTTTTTAGGGGTTTTATTTATTCAAGAGATCGTACCAGAAACTCGTGGGAAATCTTTAGAGGAAATCGAACAAAGTGCATCTAAAAAAACTTATCCTAAACGTATTTCTATCCATCATTCTTAAAGAGGTTGTGACAGAAGTGGTCAGCTTCAAGAAATAAGAAGGAATTTACGAAAATTGCTTCTTAAATTTTTGTGGAATTTCAGCTTATTTTCGAAGAAGCTACTTCTGGAACACCGTGAATCAGAGGTTGTGAAAAAGCTGTCCTGCATCAAGTAATAAGAACATCCAAACCTCCTATTTTTCGTTTGGTTAGGCTTATTACCGCAGATGCAAGCTTTTGAACACCGTTTAAGGAAGAGGTTGTGAGCCTGCCGTTCAGCTCCAGTCACAAGGAACAATTTCAAAAAACAGCTTCTCATGTTTGATGAATATTGTGACTTGTGACCAGTTGGTAGGAGAACACCGTTTAGTGGAGAGGTTGTGAAAGAAACGTTCAGCCTTGAGCGATGACAAAAGCTCTCACAAACATTGCGACGAGTAACCGTAGGAGCAATAAGAGGCGGTAAAAACCCGTCTCTTATTTTTCGTTTTCTTTCACTGTTTCCCGTTCAACTAGTACAGGTTCATAAAGAATATTCGGCTGTGCCTGTCCTTTTTCAATCGTTGTGACGATCCACCGTGCGGCATCTTGTCCCAACTTTTCTTTTGGATGTGTCAATGTTGTCAATTTTTTATTTCCTAAATGGCTTAAAGAAGAATCGTCTGTTCCTACGATGGATAGATCATCTGGAATTTGATAGCCATTTTCTGTCAGCTTATCTAGCAATAAACTAGCTATTTGGTCGTTATAGCAAATGATGCCATCTAAAGCTTGTTCTTCTTTCAACCGTTGTACTGTTTTTTCAGCGATTGTTTCTCGTGTTTCCGTGGTGAAAGTAATGATATCTTCCGTCAAAAAACGCACATTATACTGTTCACACGCGCTGATAAAACCTTTCATCCTGTATTTTCCTTGAAGATCGTCGATTTTTGTGATGAACAACAGACGCTGATGTCCTTTTTTTATCAAATATTCTGCTGCCATAAAACCGACTTTCACATCATCTAAACAAATATAAGAGGCATTTAACTCTTCATAAGCAGCATTGATCATCACCATCGGAATGCCTTGTTCTCTCAAAGCAACATAAAGTGCTAAGTTTGGGTTATACTGATTACTTTTCGTAGGCTCAACGATCAAACCATCTACCCCATAAGCAATCATTTTCTTCAAACACTCTTTTTCCAATTCGTGATCGTTATTCGTACTGGCTAAAAGCAATGAATACCCAGACTCTCGTAATTCATTTTCGATTCCTCGGATAATCGACGGAAAAATATAATCAGAGAGATATGTGGTGATGACACCGATCGTTTTTGTTCTGTTCAATGGTGTTTTTTCTATCTTATAGCTGTCATCTACATATGTGCCCGATCCTTTTTCTTTACGCAGATAGCCCTCATTTACCAACACAGCGATTGCTTGCCGAATCGTATGTCTGCTGACGTCATATATTTCTTGCAGCTTGAATTCTGAGGGAATGGTTGTATTTACTTCGTATTCCTCACGAAGGATCTTTTGTTTTATCTCTTCTGCAATATCTTGATATTTTGCCATTTGCCTTGCCCCTTTTTATTTGTACGTACATATATCATAACGAGTCTGCAAGGTTTATTCAAGCAAAAATCAAGGTTTCTTGTGCTCATAAGGCATACGGAACAGGTTCACCAAATTCTGGAAATCCTTGCTCATTCCACGTAAAGCATTGCGCGTTCGCGTGCCGATTAGGATTGTCTAACGGATCCCCTTTTTGGTTCTTCTCTGGTCGAGCATGATAGATCAAAATATCAAAGCACCCATCTTCTGAAACCGTAAACGAGTTGTGACCAGGACCAAATTGCTTATTTTTTTCAGAAGAAACGAATACTGGCTCCGATAATTTATGCCATGATTCTTTTAATAAAAGATTCTTGTGCTCATCAGCCCACAGCAGGCCCATGGCATAGTTTTCATCTGTTGCACTACCAGAATACGTAATGAATATTTTCCCATTGCGAGTAAGGACTGCTGGACCTTCATTTACTGAAAAACCCTGTTTTTCCCATTCATACTCAGGTATAGAAAGGAGGATCTGCTTCCCCTTTAACGTCCAAGGATTATCCATTTCGGATAGATAAAGATTAGAATTCCCAGTAATTTCAGGATCTTGTTGGGCCCACACATAATATAGCTTTCCTTGAGAAGAGAAAGTTGTTCCGTCTAAACTGAAAGTTTCCCTTTTCGTTTTTATTTGTCCCTTTTCTATCCAATCTGTATTCATTGGATCTATATGCTGATTTTCAAGTACGAACATGCGGTGATGATGAGATTCATCACGTATAGTTTTATGACTGCTTGCAGCAAAGTAAATATACCATTTTCCATTGATATAATGGACTTCAGGTGCCCAGATCAATTCACTCATCGGTCCTTCTTCATGAGCCTGCCATACAATCAGGCTTTCAGCATGTTCTAATTCATTCAGTGACTTTGCCCTTCTTAATTCAATCACTTGGTAGCCTGGAACCGATCCTGTAAAATAATAATAACCATCTGTATGTTTATATACCCAAGGATCTGCCCGTTGCCGAACGATAGGATTATTATAAAGTGTCTTCATCATAACAAATTTCCTCACATTTTCTTTATTCTAATTACATTCCAAGAGTATTTTTCTATCCCTACATTTAATTCGTCATGTTTTTCTATTGAAAAATAATTTATTTCAGGTTTTATTTTTTCTGGTTCTTCACGTGTATTTTTGTCCAACAGATCGCTACTGGTTAATGTGTAGTGCTCTCCTTGATCTAGCAAATTAAAATCATGTTCAATCGTTATCTTTTGTTGTTCATTTGTGCGATTGATCAAGAAAATAGTCAGCTGATTGCCGTTATCTACGATCACACTGTCCACATAAGGAACGTTTTTTATCTTTTCACAATCATAAACAGGGCAAATGATTCGTTGTTCCAATACTTGACCTTTAGCATATTTCGATAAGTGTTGCATCACATAATAAGTTGGATTCCTCCATGCTTGTCCTTTAGCATCTGTCAGTATTAAAGGTATTGTGTTTACTAACAATGATTGACAACTAATCTTTACGCGATCTGCGTGTCGTAAAATAGCTAGCCCTAATGAACCAAATAATAATGTATCTTCCATAGTAAAGTAACACCAATCGATGGGACTACCGACTTCAAAATCCCTATGTCTTTTTTCCGGTTGGGCATGTACATTCCATTCATCAAACGCTAGATACATTGTTTTCTCACTTCTCAAATATCCTTTTACATAATCACAAGTAGCAACGATTTCTTCAATTTGACGATCGAATCGATAAGCTTTTGCAAGGTATGTCGCTGTATCATCACGCTCATTTTTAGGAGGTTTAGTCAAGTCTTCTTCATCATACTTATCAATATAGTTATGCAAAGCTAAATAATCTACATTCTCATAAGCTTCTTCTAATGCGATACGATCCCATTCAGGGTACGATGGTAAACGTGGCGTAGAGCTTCCAACTAAGATTGTTTCAATTGAATCATCCACTAACTTCATGACTTTTGAGGCTTCATTTGCTAACCTACCATATTCATAAGCACTCTTAGCCCCCACTTGCCATGGCCCGTCTAGCTCATTCCCTAAACACCATAATTTAACGCCAAAAGGCTTTTTTTGCCCATTTTTTATTCTTAAATCACTCCAGAAGGTTCCTTTTGGAAAATTACAATATTCTACTAAATTTTTTGCTTCATCGATTCCTTTTGTTCCTAAATTCACCGTGAATATCGGTTTCGCTTGTACATGACTGATCCATTTAAAAAATTCGTGGAGTCCAAAAGAATTTGGTTCTATACCTCGCCATGCTAAATCAATTTTTTTTGGTCGTTGTTCTTTCCTACCTACAGTATCCACCCAATCATAACCAGATGTAAAGTTTCCTCCAGGATAGCGAATGACACCTAATTCTAATTCCTTTACATAAGAGAGGACATCTTGTCTAAACCCGTCACCATCAGCTGTTTCATGGCCCGGTTCATAAATCCCTGTATAGACGACACTTCCCATATGCTCAACAAATGAGCCAAACAGCCGAGAACTGATCTCTCCTACCGTAAAATCCTCTCTGATTTTTACTTTCACTTCTTCGTCCAACAGCTTTCCCTACCTTTCATTTCCTATAGTCAAGATAATAGATACAAGTTTCCATACGCCACCAGCAAAGATAAAAATAAAAGGAGGGAAAAGAAATATGAGCAGTACAAATCCTAATAACAATACGCAACAAAGAATATTTCTCAAAAAATCAAAAAATACTTTCCATGCACTTTGTTCAAAAATTTGTAAAAATGTGATATCTTTGTTTTCAGAAATCACATATATCCAGGATAAAAGAAACATGGAATAAATAAGTGAAACTACATATCCACTAATTGAAAGTACGATTGTCTGTTCTTCTAATAATTGATTAACAAGAAAATAAATAATGATCGTTAACAGACTAAGGAACAAGTTCTTACCAAAATGTTGCTTTATTCCTTGAAAGAAAAAATAAATGATATTTCCTGATCCCTCACCTTTCCATTGCGCCATTACATAAAAAACAGCACATGTAGCAGGCACGATAGTAATAACAGGCAAACACACGATTACCCAGAGAATACCTAATAAGATGTAATCAGAAACCACAATCAACTGTCCATAAAATTTAGTCTCAACTATTTTCATCTTCCTCACTCTTTCATTCCAGACATAGCTGTTCCTTGAACAAAATATTTCTGTGCAAAAATATAAACCACTAGTAATGGCAGCATTGAAATAACCGTTCCAGCCATTACAGGTCCATAAAAAGAAATGTTCTGCCCCGTAAATAAAGCTAACCCTGCTGGTAAAGTTCTCATTTTTGAACTACTTGTCAATATCAATGGATAAAGCAAGTCATTCCAACTATTCATCAGCGTGAAAATCCCTAATGATAAAAGAGTAGGTTTGCTCAATGGCAACATGATTTTCAAAAAAATATTAAACTCACTTAATCCATCAATGCGTGCTGCCTCTTCCAAAGAATCTGGTAAAGTAATAAAAAAGGAACGCATCATGAAGATACCAAATGCAGTTGTCATACGAGGAATGATCAAACCTGCATAAGTATCAAGCATGCCAAGCAAATTGACTTCAATAAATAGAGGAATCATGAAGACTTGGAATGGGATCATCATTGTCAGCAAAACGAAATAGAACAAAACTGATTTTCCTTTGAAACGCATACGAGCAAATGCATACCCCGCAAGAGAATCAAAGAATACAGAAGTGATCACTGTCCCTCCAGCAAAAATCACTGTATTTTTGATGTAATCTAATAAAGGGATCGTTGTCCAAACCTTAATATAGTTATCTAGGGTATAGCTATCTGCAAATATTCTAGGCGGAAATGAGATAATGTCTTTTTCGTGTTTAAAAGAAGAAATAATCAGCCACAAAAAAGGAAACGCAATAACCAACAATATAACTAGCATACTAATCGTTCGAATGATTTTTTTACCACTAACTGCTTTTCGACTATTCACAGTAACTGTAATCGAGCTTTCTGGTGCCATACAGGTTTCCCTCCTATTTCATTTGTTTTTCTTTCCGTGACATGTACACATTAGTGGAGATAGCTATAGTTGCAACAATGATAAACAAAACCGAAGACAGTGCTGATGCATAGCCCAATTCATAAGGTGCTGTAAATCCTCGACTGTAAATATATTGAACAGCTGTTTCTGTCTTAAATTGTGGGCCACCAGCGGTTGCAACATATACTTGGTCAAACACTTGCATCGAACCAATCAGATTCGTTAAAATACAAAAACCTAAGGAGGGAACGATCTGAGGTAGCGTAATGTTAAAAAACTGCTGTCGATTTGTTGCACCATCCATTTGAGCAGATTCATACAAAGAGGGAGAGATTCCCTGAATAGCAGTCAAGAGAATCGTCATAGTAACACCAAAATTCTTCCAAACAGTCATGATGGCTACCGTCGGCATAGCAAGGGTTGGATCGCGAAAAAATTGAGGGATCGGCAAGCCGACTTGTGAAAACAAGTAAGGAATCGCCCCTACATTCGGATCAAGCAACATAGAAAAAATAATCGCAATTGACGTCAATGAACAAATAACTGGAATGTAAAATGTCGAACGACAAAAACGATTGAATCTGGTATTTTTAGATAATGCTACTGCTGCTAATAAACCAACGATAATTTGTGTTGGCGTTTCGAGTACGGTGAAATATAAAGAATGAATCAACGAATTAACTGCTCGTTCATCACTAAATATACGTGTGAAATTTTCAAAACTTACAAAATTTCTTGATGTAAAGAAAATATTCAAATCTGTAAAACTAATAGCAAATGTTCCTAAAAGCGGTATGACAGTAAATAATAATAAAACTAAAAAAGATGGAGTTAAAAACAAATACGCAGCACGATCAGGACGATTCCAATATTTGGTGAATCCGTTCATATAGTCCACCTCTTCTTTCATTTTGATAAAATATACAATCTTGGTTTAAACGAATCTGAATAAGATATCCGAACAATCGCTGTGATTTTTGCAATAACACCTATCTGCAAATACTAGGTCGATCATTCAGATATCTGTATCTTGCCAACAGTCTATCCTGTATAAAGTTCTGTACTATTTTTGCAGTAATTGATTGATGGCATCATCTGCATCGTTCATGAGTGTCTCAGGATCTTCTCCTGCTAATAATTTTTCAATCAGTGGATTGATGATATCGTTATTGATCGCAGAGATTTGGGTAAAACCTGGTAAATATGGCTCTGCATAGTCCATTTGTTTCGATAATTCAGATACAATAGGATCATTTTTTACTTCTTCATCTTTTGCTACTGAATCCAAGTAGGCAGGAAAACCATTTTCGATACTCCATTTTTTACCAATTTCAGTTGTATTCCAATATTTCAAAAACTCATAGACAGCTTCTTTTTTATTATTATCTGTACTTGCCGGAATGGCATATCCTACGCCATCTAAAATAGCTGTTTTTTTGTCTGAATCACTCCCTTGTGGTAAGGTAGTCACATTATAGTCAATCTCGTTTGCTTTCAATCCGTTATTTAACCATGGCCCATTGATTTCAATGGCTAGTTGACCAGCATTCATTAAATTGTCCATTTCGGCGCCAGAAATCGATTCTGGACCAGTCTTGTCTACATGGATCATTTTTTGGATCGCTTTTAACGTTTTAAGGTTCTCAGGAGACGCAAATTCAGACTTAGTATAATCATCGTTCACTAATTTACCGCCATTTGCTAACATCCAGTTATATAACGGTGCAGTTCCATCCTTATTGAAGACAAAACCTGATACATTTTTACTACTATCGGTTAATTTTGGTGCCATTTCTGTCAATTCTTCCCAAGTAGTAGGTGGTTGTTCAGTATCTAATCCAGCTTGTTTAAACAAATCATTATTCCAATACATATACATTCCTTGTACCTGCATGGGGACAAAATACTGTTTACCTTCTACTTCACCTAATTCAATAGCCGTTTCTTTAAAATCAGATTTATCTACTCCATCATAT
Source organism: Enterococcus sp. E4-150 (assembly GCF_035726465.1). NCBI lineage: Bacteria > Bacillati > Bacillota > Bacilli > Lactobacillales > Enterococcaceae > Enterococcus > Enterococcus sp. E4-150. Next base: position 132,676 of record NZ_JAPRGK010000003.1, read on the forward strand.
TCCCAGAAATCGTCTAATGGTTGTACCGCTCCGTTTTCTACATACTGTGCAAAATCTGGATAATTTAATGCAATAAAGTCAGGTGCTTTTTTAGAAGAAATCGCTGTAGGAAGTTTTTCATTCAAATTGGCCCAAGTCATGATATCCATTTCAATTTTGATGTTTTTATCATTTGTTTTATTAAATTCATTAACGATTTCTTGCAATATTTCACCATCAGATGCAGTAAACCCATTCCAAAAAGTCAAAGTCACTTCTTTATCAGAATCAGATTCTGCTGAACTTCCGCCACCGCAAGCTCCTAAAATACCTGTTGCAGCTACCAACAAAGAGCCAATTAACCATTTTTTACCTTTCATTTTTTGTTCCTCCTTCATCTGATAAACGACATCTGACCACATTCCAAGATAGCGGTTTCAATAAACAATTGATTTTCCCATCTTCAGCTTTTACATTTGTTGAATGACTTGGTTTTACTTGTTCACTTTTAGGAAGATTAGTTGCTTTTGTATCAAATCCACTCATTTCAGAAAAATCAATCACTCCCTCTACTGATAATTCAGACAAGTGAACAGTTAGATTCATTTCTTCTTCTCCACGGTTAACTGCAAATATGACAAGTTCTTTGTCATTTATTACGGCTATACTTTCTAAATACGGCACTTCTTCAAAATCTTCCGTCGCATAGTTTGCTGAACGAATTTGTGGGCTTAACACCTCTCCTTGTCCATACACAGCAGCTTGCATAAATGGATAATAGATCGTCTGTCTCCAAGCTTCTCCGTTTGTTTCTGTCCTGATTGGTGCAATAACGTTTACCAATTGAGCAAGACAAGCAATCTTTACTCTATCTGCATGTTTCAATAAAGTGATTAATAGACAGCCTAATAGTAATGCATCTTCAAAATTATAGTTATCTTCTAGTAAAGGAGGAGCAATCTGCCAAGGCGCTGCTTGCTCATCTTGTTCCGCTGAATGATACCAAATATTCCATTCATCAAAGGAGAGGTTGATCTGCTTCTTACTATGTTTCTTCGCCTTGACTGTATCGCACATCGCTGTCACTTCAGAAATGAACCGATCCATGTCTAAGGAACGTGCAAGATAATGAGAAAGATCATTTTTTTGGTTGCCATAATATTGATGAAGAGACAAATAATCTATTTGATCGTACGCTTGATCAAGAACTGTTAACTCCCAATCACCAAATGTAGGCATTTGCCGATTCGAACTTCCGCATAAAACCACCTCAATTGAATCATCTACGAGTTTCATCGCCTTAGCCGTTTCCTCTGCTAACCGTCCATATTCTTCCGCTGTTTTATGTCCAATCTGCCAAGGACCGTCCATTTCATTCCCTAAACACCATGTCTTAATTCCAAAAGGGCTCTCTTGACCATTCGAACGCCTTAAATCACTCCAATAAGTTCCTTTAGGAAAATTACAATATTCGACTAAATTACGAGCTGCATCTACTCCACGAGTACCCAGATTGACAGCCATATTGATTTCGGCCCCCACATGCTGACACCAGTTATAAAATTCATGAATCCCAACTTCATTCGTTTCAATTGTCCGCCAAGCTAAATCCAACCTTCTAGGTCTATTTGCTATGGGCCCAATACTGTCTTCCCAACGAAATCCTGACACAAAATTTCCACCAGGATATCTAATCATGGGAATGTTCAATTCTTTTACCAAGTGAATGACGTCTTGGCGAAATCCCCTTTTATTAGCTGATGGATGATCTGGCTGATAAATCCCTTCATATACTGCTCGTCCCATATGTTCAATAAATGAACTGTACAACCGCGGATCAACTTTGCCTACACGCTTGACACTACTAATCAACATTGTGGCTTCCATAACTGACCTCCTTTAATTTATACATGAATAATACACCTTGTCGAAAGCGCTGTCAATAATATAAATGTTAAACTTACTTATTTTTTATCGATTTTAATTAACCAAAATATTAATAATGATTAAAACAAATAATTTAATATAACTTTTATTAACAAATATGTTAATATATAAGAAAAACCTTTTAAGAGGTGATATATATGCAACTACAAATAAACGAAGAATCCTTACCGGTATATGAAGCATTAGCTAGTAAAACAAGGATCAGGATCATCCAGCTACTTTCCAAAAAGAAGATGAATGTCAAAGATTTGGCAAAAGAACTTGGGGTAAGCAGTGCTATCACAACGATGCACGTGAAAAAGCTAGAGGAAGCAAACATCATCAAAACAGAAAAAGTAGGACAACAAAAAATTTCGAGCCTTCGTGTCGATAAAATCGATATCAGTTTTCCAGAAAAAATATTCAATGCTTTTGATACGAAAGAAACATCGATACCTATTGGTCACTATACAAATTATGCAATTGAACCAACATGCGGTTTAGCTACGATCCATGATTTTATCGGGAAAGTGGATGAACCACGCTATTTTATGGATCCTCGAAGGATGGATGCCCGCATTCTCTGGTTTACCAGCGGATTTGTCGAGTATCAGGCACCTAATTTTTTAAATACAGAGGATACATTGGAGATGTTGGAAGTTTCTGTGGAAATTTCTTCTGAATTTCCTTTTTCAAATGACAATTGGCCTTCAGATATCACTTTCAGCCTAAATGGTGTGGAGCTAGGAACATGGACGAGCCCTGGAGATTTTGCTGATATCCGCGGTAAATATACGCCTGATTGGTATCCAGATAATCTTAATCAATACGGCTTGCTGAAGACGATCCGAATTACCAAACACTTGACGAATATGAATGGAGAACCCTTGTCAAACATCACGATCAACGACATCCCTAAAGAGCAAGACACTTGGCATTTGCGAATCGAAGTGAAAGACGATGCCAAACATGTGGGGGGCTGTACTTTATTTGGTAAAGGATTCGGTAATTACGATCAGGATATCAAATTAAAAGTTTACTACAGCTGATATTTTTCTTTTCTATTTTATAAAACAAAAACAGCCAATCCCTATGAAGGGACGGCTGTTTTTTGCTTTATTGTTATTTCCAGAAATCATCCAAAACGGAAATTGGCAAATGTCGTTTATGTTGTGTCTTGTTCCACCATGCTTCGATTTTTTCTTGTGCTTGAGCGGGAACTTCTTTTCCTTCTAGATAATCATCAATTTCATTATATGTGACACCTAGTGCGACTTCATCTGCAATCATTGGTTTCCCGTCTTCAAGATCTGCAGTCGGAATTTTTGTGTATAATTTTTCCGGTGCATTCAATGCTTGAAGCAATTGTTTCCCTTGTCGTTTGTCCAAACGGAATAATGGCAAAATGTCGGCTCCACCATCACCAAATTTCGTGAAGAATCCAGTAATGTTTTCTGCAGCATGATCTGTCCCTAATACGGCTCCTGCTCTTTCTCCAGCTACGGCATATTGCGTAATCATACGTTGACGTGCTTTGATATTTCCTTTGTTAAAATCGCTGATTTCCACACCTGCTTCGCTTAATACTTGTACTTGTGCATCAACAGCTGGTTTGATATTTACTCGCAGACTAACATCGGGCTGGATAAAGTCAAGAGCAGCTTTTGCATCTTCTTCATCTGCTTGTTCACCATAAGGAAGACGAACAGCGATAAATTGATAGTTTTCATCTTTTGTTTCTTCACGCATTTCTTCCATCGTTAGTTGCGCCAAACGGCCTGCTAAAGTAGAATCTTGGCCGCCGCTGATACCTAGTACAAAAGTTTTAAGAAACGGATATTTTTTCAAATATGCTTTCATAAAGTCAATACTTTTACGTATTTCTTCTTTTGGATCAATTGTTGGTTTGACACCTAATTCATTGATAATTTCTGTCTGCAGGCTCATTTATTCTCCTCCTATGCTTCTGTATGAAGTTCTGCTACGCTTTTTTTCATTCGTTCCATGATAGCCATTTTATGGTTCCAGCATTCAGTAGACAGATCGACTGGGTATTTTTGCGGATTCAAGTCTCGTTTATACTCTTCCCATAGTGAATCTAGATTTTCTTTTGTATATTCTTTGATTTCGTTTAGTGCAGGTAATTCGTAAACTCTTTTTCCTTCGATAAAGATATCTTGTAAAACTGGGCGAGCTGTAAAGTCTCGAACAGTTTTATTGATAAACGTATGCACTGGATGGAACATGAAGATAGCTTCTTCTTCTCGAGGGTCTTCATCCCACAATGTAACGTAGTCTCCTTCAGATTTCCCATCAAAATTTCGAGTGATGCGCCACACTTGTTTTTTCCCTGGAGTAGTTACTTTTTCTGCATTGCTTGATAACTTGATCGTATCCATCATGTTTCCTTCATCATCTTCGATCGATACTAGCTTGAATACTGCACCAAGGGCTGGCTGATCATAGGCTGTGATCAATTTTGTCCCAACACCCCATACATCAATTTTAGCTTTTTGCATCTTTAAATTCAAAATCGTTGCTTCATCCAAGTCATTCGAAGCATAGATTTTTGCTTCCGTAAATCCGGCTGTATCTAATTGTTCCCGAACACGCTTAGATATATAGGCCATATCTCCACTGTCGATGCGTACGCCTTGGAAGTTGATTTTGTCACCTAATTCTTTCGCCACGCGAATCGCACTTGGCACACCTGATTTCAACGTATCATAAGTGTCGACTAAGAACACGCAGTCTTTATGGGTTTTAGCGTAGGCCATAAATGCTTCATAATCATTTCCATAAGATTGGACTAACGAATGAGCATGGGTCCCGCTAGCTGGTATCCCAAATATCTTCCCAGCACGTACATTGCTTGTTGCATCTGCTCCGCCGATATATGCCGCTCTAGTTCCCCAGACTGCTGCATCCAGTTCTTGTGCCCGTCTAGTTCCAAATTCCAATAGTGGATCTTCTCCGATGACAGATTTGATACGAGCTGCTTTTGTCGCGATCAACGTTTGGAAATTGACCATATTCAACAGTGCTGTTTCTACTAATTGGCAGTGCGCTAAAGGCCCTTCCACTTGGATCAATGGTTCATTTGCAAAAACTAGTTCTCCTTCACGAGCAGAACGAACTGTTGCTTTAAATTCAAAATTTTGTAAATACTCCAAAAAACCTTCAGGATAGACTTCTAATCCACGCAAGTAAGCAATATCGGAATCATTGAACGTCAGATTCTCTAAATAATTGACTAACCGTTCCAATCCTGCAAAAACCGCGTATCCGTGGTTAAAAGGCATTTCTCGAAAGTAACATTCAAAAACAGCATGTAAATCAGCTCGACCTAATTCCCAGTATGTCTGCATCATATTGATTTGATATAGATCCGTATGCAGCGTCAAACTGTCGTCTGGGTAAGTATTATTCATCTTGTATTACTCCTCTTGGCAAGTTTTCATTTCCTACCCATTATAACAAAAAAAATTAATAGGAAAAGAAATCTTCCATTTTTTCTGAAAAAGCACATGTTTTACGGATATTTCTTGCTAAAAATGAACTCCATCTGCTAAAACTATCCTTTCTTATTGGTATTTAACCTAAACGAGAAAGAATACTTATTTTATTCAATGTATCCGAGACACGAAGAAATTAGCGTTTTCTATTTTTCTTACTTGATAAAATAAGTAGCTTTTCCTACTACAATCGTAGCCGTTAAGATACCGATGATTGAACGAATATAACCAAATGTCTCTACAACATAATCAATGGCAAAAGTTTTTGAAGCAAATAATACATCTTTCCTTTTTTGCTTCTTATCCCCAAAGAAACGGATATAACTTATTATGTATTGAATTTTTTTGGAAAGGCGAATTATGACAAGATATACCTTGCGTTGAAAAAACTCGCGGAAAAAATATCACACGTTTTTTTAAAAAAACAAAAGTAAGAAAGCAGCTGTCAATAGAATGGAAACAAAAATGGCGAGACATCAATCAGTCTCGCCTTGTTTTTTATTGTATACGTTAGATATGGAGCAGGTTACCATAAAGATGATTATTAGTCGTTATTAAATAGAAATCTTCGTATTTTTTTGTTCTATCACTACAATATCTTTATTTGGACGTTTGAATTGTATTCCGGCACGTTCTAGCTCCTGTTTCACTCCTACATGGACTTTGACATTTTCTCGTGTCATTTTTAAAACGTGATGAATCGCATAGTCGATTTCTTGCCTTGTGATTTTTTTCTTCGTATTGATCATCACGACTTGCTTTTTATCATATGTGTCTACCAATAGCAGTTGTGTTCGATCTAACGAAAATAATTTGTAATAATTAATAGCCGTATTCCCAAAAAAGAATTCCACTACTTTAGGATAAAATGTCTTAATATTTAAATTACTATTCACAGGTGTTTCGATTAGCTTCATCTCATTCCTCTTTTCTATATAGTCGATTTAGATCCAATCTAAGTTATGTTACCATCTTTCCTAGCATTAAGGAATCGGTTACAATTGAACCTTTAAAGACAAAAGGATTTACCTTTTATCACTTAATAGTATAACATAATTTCATGAGAAAAAAATACAATTTTTTCTTGACCTTCTCGTTACGTAAAGGATTATGCTTACATTTGTCAGGAGGAAAAATAATGGAGTACACAATAAAGAAAATGTCAGAGATATCAGGAGTCAGTCCGAGAACCTTGCGCTTTTATGATGAGATTGGACTGCTAAAACCAGCTAGGATCAATTCTTCAGGTTATCGGATTTATGGCAAAAAAGAAGTCGATCGTCTGCAACACATCTTATTTTATCGAACAATGGCATTCAAGTTGGAGGATATCCAAGAGGTCTTAGACAATCCATCTTTTGACCACCAGAAAGCTTTAATCAAGCATCAGCAAATGTTGCTGGAAAAACGGGCACAAATCGATACCCTCTTGACAACTGTCCAACAGACACTTGATATGTACGAAGGAGGAAGAAAAATGAGTGACAAAGAAAAATTTGAAGGGTTTAAACAACAAAAGTTGAAAGAAAATGAAGAATCCTATGGACAAGAGATTCGACAAAAATACGGGAAAAAAAAGGTTACAGCATCCAATGAAAAATGGATGAATATGGATAAAGAAACGTATGAAGAAATGCAAACTGTTGAAAAGAAGATGTTATTTGATCTCACTCTTTACTTAAAAGAACCAGAAGATGAAAGCTTAGCAGACCGTATCTTCCAAGCTCATAAGAAGTGGTTATCTTACAGCTGGCCTGAATATCAGCCAAAAGCGCATAAAGGACTAGGAATGATGTACGAAGCCGATGAACGGTTCACTGCATATTATGACGAGCGAAGTGGTCATGGTGCAGCAAAAGCTTTAAATGAAATTATCCAAAAAAAGGCATAATCTTTTACATGATCCAACAAAAAAGTACACGTAAAATGACCTAATAACAAAACAGCAGACACCCAAGTTAGATTTTTATGCTAACTTTTGGTGTCTGCTCCATTCTTTCACAAGTTTTTTCATCCTACTTTAAATATATTCATCGTTGAATAAACGTATAAGGTATTTTCACTTTATCCTTTTTTTCTGTAAGAAACAATTGAAATGCCATTTCTCCGCAAGCTTCCAGATGGTGGTCGATGGTTGGGAAACCAAGAAGCTCGCTGATCAGCAAATTATCGCGTCCAATCACCACTGGTGTCTTATCTTGCAGATAGCTTTGCAAGATGCCTGCTGCAACCATATCCGAATTTGTAAAGACACCATCAACTCCAAGCTCTTTAAAAAAGAAGCCTGCTTGTTTTCCTTTCTCTGCATCTATACAATCCCAAAAAACAAGTGATTCATCAAAAGATGGAAAAAGTCGATGACATAGCTGCAAAGTGATTTTTGAGTTATAACTTAGCCTGCCACTTCGCCCCAACGTAATGCCCAATTGCTTTATACCTTGCTGCTTCAAATAAGTAAGACCTTCTGTAATTGATTGTTCTCGATCAATAAAGACACAACTTGCCTGTTTTCCCTTGATTTCTTCACAAAAAACTAGAGGTCCATATTTTTGATATGCCAATAAATCATCTAGTGTATTGGCACGAGACGTAATGATCAATCCATCGAAAGCTTTAGCTGCAAATTCTTCAAGATACCTTCGCTCTTTTTCTTTCTGATAGCCCGTCGGTAAAAGTGTCACTTTGTAATCATAATCAAACGCTGCTTCAATGATCCCACTGATCAACTGATCAAAATACGGATGATTGGTATAAGGCAGAATCACTCCAATGCTTTTCGTTTTTCCATAACTTAACTGTCTGGCATTTGCATTAGGGATATAATCGACTTCTTTCATGACCGCAAGTATTTCTTTCCTTTTTTCCTCATCTACATATGGATGTCCATTGATTACACGTGAAATAGTAGAAACTGAATAACCTGTGAGCTTTGCGATATCTCGAATGTTTGCCACTACTGCTTCGCCACCTATACAAAAAGATTTTCTTGTAAATAGTCTACCACAGCTGGACCGCATTCAAAAAACTGATACATTTTTCCTTCATGCGAAAAACTGATCCGCTGCCCGCCCCAATATATATCTTTTGTCAAAGTTTCGATTTCATTCATTGGTATTTCTTTTACTATATTCCTATTCAACCCTTGAAAACTGTACAACGTTAATACGGATCCCTTGAACTCGACAAACGCATAAAAATAATTGTTCGTTGTGCCATCTGTTATCTCTACATAAGTATTCATTGCAAGCCCTCCTTTTGATACTTTGAGTATAGTGTATGAAACGCGTCTCATAGCAAGGAGTTTGTTTTGCCAAAGAAAAGTTTTATTCCTCTTTCATTATTACCAAAGTCTCTTATTTTAAATTGAATACATTATAATGATACTGTAAATATATCTTTATTATTAAAAATAACTATTTTCATTATAATTACACACAAAAAAGAGCGTGGGACAAAAGTAAAGAACACTTTTGTCTCACGCTCTAAACACGTATAAACAGCGGAAGCAGAAGCAACTCCTTCGGAAATAAGCTGAAATTCACAAAAATTTGAAAAGCAATTTCCGTGAATTTCTTCTTATTTCTTGGAGTTAAACGCTTCTGTTCCAGCCTCTTTTTATCTGTCTTTCACTAATGATCAGTTGTAGATAAGCAAGTTGCTTTTTCTTACATCATACCGCCCATCATTGATGGATCCATTGCAGGAGCTGCTGGCGCTGCTGGTTCTGGTTTATCTGCAACGACTGCTTCTGTCGTTAATAACAAGGCAGAAACGGAAGCGGCATTTTGCAAGGCAGAACGTGTTACTTTAGTTGGGTCTACGATACCTGCTTCAACCATGTTTACCCATTCTCCAGTAGCAGCATTGAAACCAGTGCCTAGTTCCACGTTCTTCAATTTATCAACAATCACTGATCCTTCATAACCAGCGTTTTCAGCGATTTGACGAATTGGTTCTTCTAAAGCACGAACAACGATCTTGATACCTGTTGCCACGTCTCCTTCTGCTTCTACAGCAGAAACTTTGCTGATAACGTTCACTAGAGCTGTACCACCACCTGAGACCATTCCTTCTTCTACTGCGGCACGTGTAGCATTCAATGCATCTTCAATGCGTAATTTTAATTCTTTCAATTCTGTTTCAGTAGCTGCACCAACTTTAACAACAGCTACACCACCTGCTAATTTAGCTAAGCGTTCTTGTAATTTTTCGCGGTCAAAATCAGAAGTTGTTTCAGCAATTTGGTTTTTGATCAATTGCACACGAGCTTCGATTGCTTCTTTTTCTCCAGAACCTTCTACGATCGTTGTATTGTCTTTATCTACAACAACTTTAGAAGCATTTCCTAAGTTTTCGATTGTTGCATCTTTCAATTCTAAACCTAGATCGTCAGTAATTACTGTACCACCTGTCAAAATAGCGATATCTTCAAGCATTGCTTTACGACGATCGCCGAAACCAGGAGCTTTTACAGCTACTACGTTGAATGTTCCACGGATTTTGTTCAATACAAGAGTTGGCAATGCTTCACCATCTACATCGTCAGCAATAATCAACAATGGACGTGATTGTTGCAAGATTTGTTCTAACAATGGCAGAATATCTTGGATGTTAGAGATTTTTTTGTCTGTGATCAAGATATATGGGTTTTCTAGAACAGCTTCCATTTTGTCGTTATCTGTTACCATATATTGTGATAAGTAACCACGATCAAACTGCATACCTTCTACAACATCTAGTTCTGTTTCGATCCCTTTTGATTCTTCGATTGTGATGACACCGTCGTTTCCAACTTTTTCCATTGCATCAGCAATCAAATGTCCAACTTTATCAGAACCCGAAGAAACAGCTGCTACTTGTGCAATGGCTTCTTTTGAATCAACAACAGTTGAGATATTATGCAATTCTTCGACTGCTGCTTTTGTTGCCAATTCGATCCCGCGACGAATGCCTAGAGGATTAGCACCTGCAGTTACGTTTTTTAAACCTTCGCGAACGATTGCTTGTGTCAGAACAGTTGCTGTCGTTGTACCGTCTCCTGCAATATCATTTGTTTTTGATGCTACTTCTGATACAAGTTTTGCACCCATGTTTTCAAAATGATCTTCTAATTCGATTTCTTTTGCGATCGTCACACCATCATTTGTGATCAATGGAGAGCCGTAAGATTTTTCTAGTACGACATTTCGGCCTTTAGGTCCTAATGTTACTTTCACTGTATCTGCTAATTTATCTACCCCGCGTAACATAGCTGCGCGTGCGTCTTCTGCAAATTTCAATTCTTTTGCCATGATTGATTCACCTCATTGATTATTTTTGATTATTTTTTTATCTTCAAAATTTACTCAACAATCGCCATGATATCTTTTCCTGCGACGATCAGATATTCTTTTCCTTCGTATTTTACTTCTGTACCGGCGTATTTTTCGAACATAACTTGGTCGCCTGCTTTTACAGCGGCAGGAACTTTTTCACCGTTTTCTAACAAACGGCCTTCACCGACTGCAACAACTGTCCCAGTTTGGGGTTTCTCTTTAGCAGCAGAAGCTAAAACGATTCCTCCGACAGTTTTTTCTTCTTCTTTTGCGACTTCGATAATGACGCGATCACCTAATGGTTTTAACACGATAAATCCCTCCGATAACTCTTTTTTTAATCTGTTAGCACTCTTAACCTTCGAGTGCTAACCTACATTTTTAATAATACTCATTCTCCCTCTTTTTTGCAAGCTTTTAAATCAAAGAAAAGAAATTTTATTCTGACAGCTGCTTATTGAAATTATGATATAATTGAAATCAATCGATATAAGCTTGCCTTGCATGCTTGTTATCCCTTAAAAGGAGGAATTACATGTCTTTAAAAAAATATAGCTTCCTCAGCATTTTTTGCTATGGTCTAATTTTTATCTCACCCTTGATCCTAGCTTCGATAGGACTTGTAAAATCTACGTCTGAATTGATCACAGCAACTGCAGTCATGTATATACTAGGCGCCGTTGTCCTAGCTATTTTTTATTTTAAGCAACGTGAACCCTTAGCGATCGAATCAGCGGTAAAAAAAGCTTCTGCTCCAAAGATTGTTATTTATGGATTGGTTGGAATCTTTGTCGCATTGATTCTGCAAAGCATCGCTGTCATGTTAGAATCTGTATTGTTTGGCGAAGCAACCCCTTCCGAGAATACACAAAATATCATCCAGATGATCATGGAAGCACCCGCTTTTATTTTGGCGACAACTGTTGCTGGACCCATCATGGAAGAGTTCGTATTCCGCCGCAGTATACTGGGGATCATCAGTCGATATTCAAATTTTTGGGTTGGAGCAGTGATCAGCTCTTTGCTGTTTGCGTTTGCTCATAATGATGGTCATCTGCTAATCTACTTTTTCCTAGGTTTCTTCTTCAGCCTAGAGTACAAAGCAACTGGTCGGATCTGGACATCGATGATCACACACGTAGGAATGAACACATTAGTTGTTCTTGTTCAATTAGCTGTCCAAAAAGGGCTAGTATAAACATGACTATAAATACTCCTGTCATCCTAGATTGGTGATTTTCCCAATCTAAAGCGACAGGAGTATTTTTGTTTTTTAGTCGTTCATCTTTTCTGCTGCTCCATCATTTTTTGTCTGTCTTTCCTTTTTGCAGTTTGCAGAATCTATTTTTTTCAAAAATGGGAAATAAATGAAAAAACTAATTGACAACACGATACCTTGTAAAATCGCTGCAGGCACTCCGCCTACTAAGAAACCCGAGAGGATCGGCGGTGTTGTCCAAGGGACTTGGACTGCTGTAAATAAAGGAACGAATCCAAAATATAAAGCGGAATAGGTAATCAATCCTGAAACGACCGGTGCGAAAATAAAAGGAACAGCCATCATCGGGTTCATCACGATCGGTGTGGAAAAAATAATTGATTCATTGATGTTGAAAAAGGCTGGTAAAAGAGCAAGATTTCCTAATTCTCTGTATTTCTTCGATTTCGCAAAAACCGTCATAAAAAATACAGCCCCTAACGTCAATCCAGCACCCGTAACCGTCATGAACTGATCGAGAAATTGCTGAGTAACGATATGTCCGCCATTTGCCACCGTCAACTCTTGTCCTGAGGCTAAGATTTCTGCATTTGCTAATGAATTCGCTTGCAAGATGGGACTAACCAACCCATTGACCATCGCAGATCCATGAAGACCAAATAACCATAAAAACGGAACAAAAAAACCTAATAAAAGCACACCAAACAACGTGTCTATGAACGATTGAATGGGAAGCTGGACATATGTCCATACTCCTTGAACAACAGTCATTCTGAACAACTGTTGAAAAACCGCTGAACCGATAAGCGTAAAAGTGACTATAACAATGATTGGAATCAATGAAGTAAAAGACTGCCAAACATTTTCAGGTATCTTCTCTCTTTGCTTCCACCCTTTCGCAAGTCTTACTAAACGTGCATAGCCCCATCCGATGATGAGCCCAGTTGTAACTGCTCCTAGTATCCCTTCAGCACCTGTCCAGACAGTATCTATCTGAGTATTTAGTGGCTGAATAAGCAGTAGATAAGCAGATAAGGCTGTTATGCCGACTGGTAAGCGATCGATATCTTCTTCTTTTGCATAAGCATATGCAATGGCAAAAACGATCCAAAAGGCTATCACATCAAATGTAGCCTGGTATACTTGTGTAAAATACATAGAAAATCCTGTTTTGTCTATCCACTGAGCGATGTAATCCACAGGAAAATGAGCAAATAAGAAAAACAGCGAGCCAACAATAATTATTGGGATCGTGTAAGTCATTCCATTACGCAAAGCAGTTAAGGGTCTAAGATTCACAACAGATGTTATCATTGGTAAAAAGGCACGATCTAACCACTCTTTCATTTCTTATCTCCTTCAACTTCTATTTTTATCAATCAGTTTTCTTAATTTAACTATACCCAATGATCACGAACCATGAAAGGAATGCGCACTGAGCTTTTCAAAAATCGGATTCTTTGACGAATATTCAGCAACTGCTTACAATGGACAGGAATAAAAAAGGAGGTTTTTTATGAAAATTGCACTCATTGGAGCTACTGGTCATGCAGGTTCATTTATTTTAGACGAAGCATTGTCCAGAGATTTAGACGTGACGGCAATCGTGCGTCATCCAGAAAAATTGCCATCAGATGTTCCGTTTATACAAAAGGATTTATTTGAGTTGACAGCTACTGATCTTGCATCTTTTGATGTTGTCGTTGATGCTTTCAACGCTCCCAAAGGAAAAGAAGAAATGCATCAAACTTCTTTGTCCCATTTGATTGAGATGCTTGAAGGAACCGATACACGCTTAATTGTCGTTGGGGGTGCCTCTTCGTTATTCTTAGATACAGAAAAGACGACTCGTATGATTGACCAAGTACCTAAAAATGCACCCTTCTATCCAACAGCTTTCAATATGTACGAAGGATTGTTAAAATTGAAACAATCTAAAAATCTACATTGGACTTATATCAGTCCAGCTTCTTTATTTGATCCACATGGCAAACGTACAGGTACTTATTTGTTAAGTGATGATTATTTACAAAGAAACGCTGCTGGCGACAGTACGATCAGCATGGCAGATTATGCGATTGCATTAGTAGATGAGATACTGGATGAGAAACATGAAAAGCAGCACATCAGTGTAGTCAGTCGATAATACGGTTATTTTTTTAATATGCTAAAAAAATAAAAATAGAAGATAAAACCAACCCTGATTGATTTTATCTTCTGCTTTTTATATTTTTATTGATTGAACTGTTTAAATCGAAAATAGCTCAGTTGCTTCATCTGGATCTGTATCATAGATTTCAAAATCATGTCCAACGCCAAAATCTTTTTCTTTCAAAACATTTTCCATTGTTAAATGAGCAAGTTCTTTCATATTGTTTTCCTTGCTAAGATGGCCAAGATAGATTCGTTTGGTCCGATTACCGATCACATCAGTCATGACAAGTGCACCGTCTTCGTTGGAAAGATGTCCTCTATCTCCTAAAATACGCTGTTTTAAATTCCACGGATAAGGTCCCATGCGTAACATCTCAAGATCATGATTACTTTCCATTAAATAACCATCGGCATTTTCAATGACACCTCGCATATAATCACTGCAATATCCGGTGTCCGTCAACATGACGAATGACCGATTTTCTTTATGGAAACGATAAAATTGCGGAGCCGCTGCGTCATGGGAGACGCCGAAACTCTCAATATCGATATCGCCGAATGTTCTGACTTTCCCCATCTCAAATAGATGTTTTTGTTCCACTGGTACATTACCAATCAGTGGTTCCATCGCTTCCCAAGTCTGCTGATTGGCAAAAACATCCAAATGATACTTACGAGCCAAGACACCCACGCCATGTATATGATCTCGATGTTCATGCGTCACAAGTATTCCATCTAATCGGTCCGGTGTCCGATCAATTTGAGCCATCAAGGAAGTGATTTTTTTACCGCTAAGTCCTGCATCGACCAAAAGCCGTTTTTTTTCACTTTCGATATAAAGTGAATTACCCGAACTTCCACTTGCTAGGATACTGATTTTAAAAGCTGGTTTTTCTTCAGCCATTTGACTCCTACTTCCCTTCTTACTTTGTAAACTTTTTTCATTATACTCGCTTTTTTATTGATCTTCCACTTTTGGTACAGTATTGTTTGTCACGATCGTATTGCTGAAAGCGTTGACGCTCTCGATTTGGACCACTTTATCGCTTGTTTCGATCGCTACATGCCAAACAGGAACATACACATTTTTTTCCCGGACTTTCAGAATACAGGAATAAGCTAGTTGACGCCATAAAATTTTTGATCCTCTTGGTATTTTGTTATTGATGTACAATGTATTGATTGCTTCCTCTTCCGTATACAGTTCCGTCTTTTCGCGCAGCTGCTCGATATCAGATAAATGCGTCTGCATGTATTTCGTGATGCTATAATCATTATCGTTTTTTTCTAAAGAAAGAACGATTTTTGCTGTATCATCATTGAATGGGATGCCTTCATACTCTTGGCTTGCTTGGATTTCTAGTGGTTCTTCTTCTAAATGAGAAAAGTTTTTCGTGTACACATAATCATTACCGAATAAAATATTGTCTTTGTTAGATAAAAAATCTTCCAAGGAACTACTAATTTTATCTGGATCGATCACGTTCTTTTCAGCATCTGAACTGGATAAAGATTTCGTCAAAACATCACCGTCTAAAAACACACCACTTGCCAGCAAGCCGCTTTTACCAGCCTTGCGATAATTCGCTAATGAAGTGCTAAGATTGGTCTGCTCCGCGCTAAGATAATAGCCTTGCTTGTTCTCAGACGAAATCTTCCCCGTGTAAGTGATATCGTCGCTAGCCAGACGTTGTTGGATTGATTCAGTCTGATTAGAGCGAATGACATTGTTTTCTTGGTATACCGCGTCATGATAACTGCTGAATAAAAACACATTCAACCCTAAAAAAGCGACGAAAAATATCCATTCGATTTTTTTGAAATCCAATTAATTCGCCTCCAATCCAGGTAATTTTTCCAGAAGGTCGTTAGCTGAATACCAGTTATCTTTATATTTCACATACCATTCAGGTAAGAGATCAACGACACGATTCGTTTCTTTGACATTTTGCCATGTATATCCAACGATCACTGAACCAATCTTGTTACTATCTGCTCCCTTAGCTTTTAACTGCTGGATGATTTCATTCGTACTTGCAAGTTCTACTTCTTCGTCTGAAGGTATCGGCACTTGAATCGTATTCAAACTGGTTTGGATATTCACTTGCACAGAACCATTCGTTTCACCGCCAACTTCCACACCAATCTGTCCTCTGCTGTCTGTCCCAAAAACCGGGAAGCCTTCCACGAATATCCGATAATCGATCGTATTGTCACTGCGGTCAAAATATCTGAGGTTCCCTAAAGAACTGCCTAATTTGCTAATATAGGGGAAACTTTCAGAAAATACACTAGCATTTTCTTTTTTCTCTGGCAGCTCTCCACGAAAATCAACTACTTGCGTTTCCGAATGGATAGACATCGTTTCATTCCCACCGTAAAAAATCAATTCATTGCTTTCATCATTATTCTTCACGCTATCTGGTTTCTGGAAAAAAGCATTTCTAAAAAGTGTATAGGGTTGCTGTGACAGGATATAACTATACTTTTTCAGTTTGATCGAATGTTTCGTAGCATATTGCGTGTCGATTGTCGATGGTTCTGTTGTCATTTCTGTCCATTTTGTATCGTTTGCTGTTAATTCTTTATTGATATCTGTCCAATTCAACGAAATATTCGCTTCATATACGAGATGGTTCGAATAATTCAAAAATCGGATTTTTTTATTTCCTTGATCGAATTGTATTCTAGTAAAATACATATTTTCGCTTTCTTTTGCCAAGTTCGACACATCTAAATCTAAATCAAATGCTTCCTTGTATTCTCTTAGCAAAAAAGGCGCATTATAGGCCAACTCAAAACCAGAGTTCAGATTTTTCACTTGTTCAAACTGTGATTTGTCTCCTGAAACTACTTCAGAAAGCTTTCCAAATCTTGCTTTATCGATGATCAATTGCAATCGGTACACGAGATTTTCACTATTGGTTTCTTGGATCGTTCCCGAATGGTGCCATGTAACATGAAGCGGAAGAAAGACTTCGGAAGTTTTTCGATTGCTTTGAGACTCGATCATTTGAGTGTTTGTCTCATCTACGTTGATTGAACTTTTTCCTGCTGGGCTCAGCCAGATTGCATAAGAGAAGTATATGCTTAACGCAACCATCAAAATGAGTCCTATACGAACGACTTTTTCAGAGATTCTCATTCCCACCATTCCTCCTCATAAGGTTCATATGGCAGCGAGATATAAAAAGTCGACCCTTTTCCTTCCTTGCTCTCTGCCCAAATAGCGCCTCGATGCGCCTTAATCACTTCTCTAGAAATAGCTAATCCAAGTCCTGTCCCACCTTGTGCTCTTGCACGTGCTTTATCTACTCGATAGAACCGCTCGAACACTCGGTTCAGATCTTTTTTAGGAATCCCCAATCCTTGATCGGTGATACTTAAAATCACGTTATTATGTGTTTCTAATAAGCGACAAGTAATCGTTCCCCCATCTGGTGAATACTTGATCGCGTTATTCATGATATTATCGACTACTTGGATGATTTTATCTGTATCTACTTCGACCCAAAGATCTCTTTGCGTAAATTCACGACGGATCTTATAATTTTTTTCCTGATTTCCCACCATCATATCAAACCGGTCAAGAACAAAATTCACTAACTCGTTGAAATTGACATATTCTAATTGAAGCTGGGTATTACCTGTATCCATGCGAGATAGATTTAAGAGGTCATTGATCATTCGAATCATTCGGTCTGTTTCATCTAGCGTTACCTTCAAAAAATTTGGTGCTACTTCCTCGTCTTTCCACGCACCTTCGCTCAATGCTTCGATATAACTACGCATACTTGTCAACGGTGTACGAAGTTCATGGGAAACATTAGAGACGAATTCACGACGTTCCCGTTCTGTTTTTTCTTGTTCTGTCACATCATGCAAGACAGCTACTAATCCGCTGATAAAACCTGATTCGCGACGGATCATAGAAAAGTCTACTCGCAAGATCATCTGATCACTTTCCAATGTACTGGTTGAACGGTCAAGTACCATTTCGTTTGGATCTTCTAATAATTTCCGCAACGTATATTCTTCTTCGATATCTAAAAGTGTCAAAATCGATTGTCCGATTGCTTCCTCGTTTTTGATATCTAGCAAGGAAACAGCCATATCATTGATCGTAATGACTTTACCCCTGCGATCTGTCGCAATGACGCCGTCTGTCATATGGGATAGCACGCTATCCAAACGATTGCGTTCAGCTTCCATTGTATCTTGAGCTTCTTCAATACGTTCAGCTAACTGATTGAAGGTATCAGCCAGCTGTCCAAGTTCATCTTGTCCATGCACTTTGACTTTCCGACTGTAGTCTCCTCTAGCGATTCGAATGGCTTGTTCTCTCATTTCACCGATCGGCTGTGTAATCGAACGAGCAACTAAAACAGATACGATCATTGAAATAAATGCCGCAATTAGTGAGGCAGTAAAGAAAATGACTGCTGTGTTATTGATTTCCGAATATTTTTGTTCGATATTACTTTTGACGTAAAGAGCCCCGATAACGGCATCGCCGGTCGGGGACAGGATCGGTTGAACATTGATATTCACCCGTTTATCGTCGTTATCTAAAGCAACATAACGTTTAGTCGTGAAATCATTGATATCAACATAATCATTTTTCTTTCCCACAGCGCTTTGTTCATTGACATCGGTTGTTCCTCGGATGATCCCTTTTTCGTCAACGACCCGTATTTCGATGATATCGCTAGTCGCACTGTTTTCAATAAATCTTTTGATATTCGCATTTACCTCTTCATCATCTGCATTATCTTTTCGATTCAATTCCGGGCTGATTGTTGTTGCTAATGATTCCACCGTTTGATTCATATCTTTAATAAATGTATTGATCGTGGAACGTTCTAAACCACGTATAAAGTAGGCACCAATAATTTCGATCGAGATCAATAAAATCAGAATAAAGGTAATAGCGATCTTAAAATTGACTGATCGAAAAAAGCGGACTTTTCTTTTCATCCAATTACTCCTGTTCTGGGTTACGCAAATAGTAACCGACACCACGACGTGTCACTAAATAATTTGGATGGCTTGGATTATCTTCGATCTTTTCACGCAAACGACGTACAGTTACATCCACTGTTCGTACATCTCCAAAATAATCATAACCCCAAACCGTTTGTAATAAATGTTCTCTTGTCATCACTTGTCCAAGGTGCTTCGCCAAGTAAAAGAGTAGTTCGAATTCACGATGTGTTAACTCGATTGTTTCTCCTCGTTTCGTCACCATGTAAGCTTCTGGATGGATCGTCAAATCACCAATCGTCAATTCCGCAGGTGCTGCCTCTTCTGGTTCCTTCGCAGCCGTGGCACCGCGACGAAGATTTGCTTTGACACGTGCAACTAATTCTCGGTTGGAAAATGGCTTGGTCACGTAATCATCGGCGCCTAACTCTAAGCCTAGGACTTTATCAATTTCAGAATCTTTGGCTGTTACCATAATGATCGGCATATCATAAGTTTTGCGTACCTCACGAGCAACTTCTAAGCCGTCCATTTTAGGTAGCATCAAATCAAGTAAAATCAAATCAGGTTCTACCTCAGCAACTTTTTCCAAGGCTTCTTCCCCATCATATGCAGTATAAACATCATAGCCTTCTTTGGCTAAATTGAATTTGACGATATCCGAAATCGGCTTCTCATCATCGACAACTAAAACTTTTTTCATAAAGAGCCACCTCTTATATATTATTGTCATACCTTCTCATTATACCGTATTTCTGCTTTTGTTTCATCTTTGCCTATAAAACAAAAGAGAAAATTAAAATGAAAGTGCAAAATACTTTATTATTTTTTGTTCTAACTTCAATAAAAAATGAAAACACTGATTTTCACCTCAGTGTTTCCTTTTTTTGATTTATCCTTCTAAAACTTGTATACCGACACCCAATAATCCCGGACCAGTGTGGACTACTAATGCCGGAGAAATCTGGCCAAAGTAGATTTGGTTTGCTTGTGGGAACTCTCTTTTAAGTCTCGCTTCCATTTCAATTGCTTCTTCTTTCGCATCCCCATGGGCAACAGCTAAGTTGAAGACCTTTGCATTACCGATTTTTTCTTTGACGTAAGCAACCGTTTTATCCAAACTTTTTTTACGTCCCCTAGCTTTTCCTACTGTGTAATAAATCCCTTCTTCATTACATGAGATGATTGGGTTAAGTTTTAAAGCGGTTCCTACAATAGAAGAAACTAAACCGATCCGTCCACCTTTTTGAAGATATTCCAATGTCGCAACATTAAAGAAAACTTTTGTTCTTTCGACTAACTCATTCAGATTACTGATCAGTTGATCCCATTCTACTCCTTCTTCCAGCCATTTTGCTGCTTGGATCGCAGAAAAACCTGCACCAATACCAATATTTTTCGTATCTAGTACATATGCTTCCAATTCTTCTTGCTGTTGTGCAATTAAACGAACCACATTATATGTCCCGCTCAATCCACTGGAAATTGTTACCGCAAGTACCTTTTCATAACCGTCTTTTTTGATTTGCTCAAAGATTTCTGTGATCGACTCACCATCCGGCAAAGATGTACCAGGGATTTCCTCTGGCAAACGTTGATAGATCTCTTCAGGGGTAATGTCAATTTTATCTGTATATACCTGATCTTTATAAATAATTTTCAATGGGATCATATACATCTCGTATTTTTTTATCAATTCTTCTGGCACATCCGTACCTGAATCTACTAAAATTGCGATTTTATTGTTTTTCATTTGTTTTCTCCTCTTTTAAATATTCGGTTTCTAGAACAATCGTTTTTTCCGCAAGAAGTTTCATTGCAAACGATAAAGTTGCCGCTCTTACAGCAATATATTCTACAGGGGTTGCCTGGTCGAATTTTTGCGGATGAGATTTACCTTGTGCTAATTGGCTGACCATCCACACAGCTGCTTCTTGTTCATCGCAAAATAGATTATAGGCTTCACGAATTCCTACTGTTTTTCCTTGGAACAATATCCCTTCTTTGATTTCAGGAATAGTCAATACTTGTTTCAACGTAGTGATTGCAAGTAAAAATGCTACGTGTTCTTTGTTATATCTTTTTTTAACTGGTGCTGGTATCAAACCTAGTTTAACGTAATTGTTTACCATAGAAGAGGTAAGCAATGGATGCTTTTCTCCTTGTATCACAGGTGAAAGATAACGATCAACTAACGTTCTGACTTGGTCCATATAAAGTTCTAAGTCAGGGAGTTCTTCCCAGTGAGGCAGACGGAATGTTTCTAGTTCCTTCCCCCACTCCATTAATTGCTGACGCATTTTTTCCATCATAACCGCTCCTTTTTTCATTTCATAAACATGATATCAGACTTATGATAAACATTCAATCTAGTTTCTTTAACTAGGTGATTTAATTAGCGGGATTTCATGAAAACAAAAAACAAGAAGGCTAAGCCTTCTTGTCTTTTATCGTTAAGAACAGGAGACCCGCCGGGGAGACGGCGGGAAAGGAGTAAAAAATGAAAAAAGTGTTAGGGTTTGTTCTCTTGCAAGAACTTTGTTTGTTGGTATGCTTATATAATAGCGAGCAAATGTGAATAATCTATGAATGATTTCCTATAAGGAAGTAAAGATTTTTCTGATTTTCTTTAAATGTAGTCTTGCATTTTAAAATTCTTAGTGCTACTATTATTAAGTACTTTTTGTACGGGCCGTTAGCTCAGTTGGTAGAGCAGCTGACTCTTAATCAGCGGGTCGCGGGTTCGAGCCCCTCACGGCCCATTGGGTGCCAAACCCACGAGAATGGTAGTTTGTCGGCGTCTTTGGACGTTTCGAAGATGAGCTACGCATTCTCTTTTTTTATAGACAAAAAAGATAGAGACGAACATGGAGCTTCCAAATTTGGATATTTGATCCAATTTTGGAAGCTCCATTTATTTCGTGTCTGTCTTTTTATTTTTTCCAGCTTTCGACTAATTCTTGGTTCTCTTTGATCCAGTCTTTTGCTGCTTGCTGTGGATCTTTTCCATTGTTGATTTCCAACATAACTTTTTCCATATCTTTTTCTGACCAATGGAAATTGTCTAATACTTTGTAAGCTTCTGGCTGGTCTTCTTTCAATCCTTTTCGAACCATCGTATGGATCTGCTCTTCGCTTCCCATTCCGTTTTCAGGATCTTCTAAGTATTTCAGATCATATTTGGCAAACATCCAATGAGGTGTCCATCCTGTAACTACAATTGGTTCGTGTTTTTTGATCGCTTGACCTAGTGCAACGGTCATTGCTCCTGAAGAAGATGTCTCTACTTTCCAGTCTTTCAAGTTGTCATATTTTTGGATCGTGTTTTCAGCAGCCGTAACTACACCAGCTCCTGGCTCGATTCCTATGATTTTCTTACCTGCCTGATCGGTTAACTCATCGATCGAATTTACATCCATGTAGGCTGGCACTGCTAAACCAACTTTTGCTCCTGTCAAATTGGCACCTAGGTCTTCGACTTGATCTTTGTATTGTGCATATTGTGAACCATGAGTTTTAGGTAGCCAAGCTGAAACCATGGCATCTGACTCGCCATTTGAAACAGATTTCCACATGATTGAATTATCTAATGGCGTCATCGTTACATCATAGCCCATTTGTTTCAATACTTCACCGACTACATTTGTTGAAGCAACTTCTGTATCCCATTCAACATAAGATAAGTTGATACGTTTTGTTTCTTTGGCAGATGAAAAACTCCCTATACCAATCGCACCTAAGATCACTACTACTACAGCACCAATGATCAGTCCTTGACGTTTTTTACTTTTCTGTGTTGTTGCTCCTGCAGCTTTTTTATTGTTTGGCTGGTTCAAATGCTGTGTAAAACGGTCAATGATGATTGCTAAGATAACTAATGCAACCCCGTTGACAAATCCATTCCCGACTTGTGCTCTTTGCAATGCTGATAATACGCCGCGTCCTAAGCCGGGTGCACCGATCATAGAGGCAATAACGACCATTGAAAGTGACAGCATTGTTGTTTGATTGATCCCTGCCATGATCGTACTTTTAGCTAAAGGCAATTCTAGTTTGAATAGTTTTTGACGACTTGTGCTCCCGAATGAATCAGAAGCTTCTACTAATTCTTTAGGAACTTGTCGAATCCCTAAATTCGTAAAACGAACGGTTGGTGGCAGAGCAAAGATGACTGAGGCAAATACCCCTGGAACCATCCCGATACCGAAAAATGCAACTGCTGGAATCAAATAAACGAATCCTGGCATTGTCTGCATAAAGTCAAGGATCGGTTTGATAATACTTTGGGCTTTACTGCTTTTTGCCATCAAGATCCCTAATGGTACCCCAATGATGATCGAGATCACACTAGATAAAAGAACAAGTGTGACAGTATTCATCAAATCATTCCATAGACCTTGGTTATAAATAAACCATAGACCGATTAATGTGAACAACGTAAGTCCTGGACGTTTCTTAGAAATAAAGAAAGCTGCTACCGTCAATAACAAGATAAACAAAGGAGCTGGAATCACTAACAGTAAATTTGTAATCCCCGACATCACTGCCTGTCCGATCGTTTGTAAAAATGAAAATAGGCCAGAAAAAGTTGTCGTAAACCATTCTGTGATATTTTCTACCCAGTTTGCCACTGGTAATTGATAGTTCAATAGATTATTCATGTTCACTCACCTCGCTTGTTTCTGCTAATGCTTCAATCACACTACCTCGGATGACGACACCTTTTAATTTTCCATCCTCTACAACTGCAAGTGGAGTCGGTGAGTCATAAATAATATTGAAAATATCACTTACCACCATGTCTTTCCCAATCACCGTCACATTTTCATCTAGGAAGTCGATCAATGGACGTTTTTGCTTCCTAGCTTCTAACGCTTGATCTGCAGTGATGATCCCTTTCAGGTGTCTCTTTCTGTCAACAGCCATCAGCATGCTGACTTCTTCATTACGCATCCTTGTCAATGCAACGTTTGGTCCATCAGATTCGATATTCGTCGTCAATGCAGGTACCATGATGTTTTGAGCCGTAAGCACTTTGGAACGATCGACTTCTTCCACAAATTCACGTACATAATCATTTGCTGGATTGGTCAATATTTCTTCACCTGTTCCGATCTGCATGATTTCGCCGTCTTTCATCAAGGCGATTCTGTCCCCAATCCGTAAAGCTTCATTCAAATCATGGGTAATGAAAATAATCGTTTTTTGAACATTGGCTTGCAGGTCCAGTAATTCGTCTTGCATTTCTCGCCGGATCAGCGGATCAAGAGCCGAGAACGCTTCGTCCATCAGCAAGATCTCAGGATCATTTGCTAAAGCTCTGGCTAGGCCAACCCGTTGTTGCATCCCACCAGATAACTGACTAGGATATTGGTCTTTAAATGAAAGCAAACTAGAATTTTCTAATGCTTTTTCTGCTTTTTCTTGTCGTTCTTCTTTAGGTATACCACGGACTTCTAACCCGTATTCTGTATTTTCCAAGATCGTTCGATGTGGAAACAGACCGAAGTTTTGGAAAACCATATTGATTTTATGACGACGGACTTCTCGCAATTCTTCTTTGCTTAACTTCGATACATCTTCTCCATCAATATAGATACTGCCCGAAGTTGGCTCAATCAGACGATTCAATAGACGGATCAATGTGGATTTCCCACTCCCGGAAAGCCCCATGATCACGAAGATTTCTCCTTCTTTTACGTCAAAATTCACGTCATACACACCAACCGTTGCACCGGTTTTCTTTAAAATCTCCGTTTTCGGCTGGTGATCATTCATCATATCTAAAGCGGCTTGTGTCTTTTTACCAAATATCTTTGTTAAATGTTTTACTTCTACTTTTACCAAACAAATTCTCCTTTTTTATGTAAATTCATTTTTCTTTCTGAAAAAAGTGACCACACCATGTTAACATCATGTAGTCACTTTGTCAAAAATGAAAGAAATTTGCTTGTCCAAACTGAAAAAAACTTGGCTAAATCTTTGTAAATAAAAGGTTTAGCCAAGTTAATATTTTTTTAATATTTCACACAATCATTCTGCAAGCTGATGCTCCGGGTAAAAAAAGTTTGTCATACGCTGTAGCGTATATTCATTTCCAATAAAATGAACGATGTCCCCTGCCGTAAATTTAGCATAGGGGCCAGGTGAAACAAGCAGTTCTTCATTATGAGAAATTGCGATAACTGTGGCGCCAGTCGCCTGCCAGATATTCAACTCGCTAATCGAACGGTCCAGATGCATTGCTTTTTCTGATAAAGATAATTCAAACGGAAGTAAAGGGTTCATCTTATGTATTCGCTTCGTTTGATTGACCAGCTGATCCAATAATTGAGAAAAATGATTCAGCTCATCTTGTTGCTTCTCCACACTTGCCATGATTTCTGCTTTTGTATCTTGGATGGATTGTACATCTTGATATTGCAATAGGAAATCTTTTGCTTTTTCCTTCGAAGCAACAAATGCCCCACTTCCATGCCGTACTTCCATGATTCCAAGATCTACCAGCACATTGATAGCCTTGCGGGTAGTCTCAGGAGAAGCATTGTACGTACTGGCAAGTGTTGAGCGGGCATGGATCTTCTCACCCACTTTATATCGGTTTTCAACGATACGTTCGGCTAAATCAACAGCAATCTGCTGGTAGCGCGGGCGGACGATTTTTTTCTTTCCAGACATTTTCTTTCCTCTTTCTTTTTTTACTTTCCCTCATCTTACTATGCTCTAGCAAAATAAGCAAAAAAGGGGAGAATAGCCTCTTGCAACGACTGATCATCGCTTGATCTGTTCCTTTTTTACTGGGCAAGCTGTTTGACAGTCATCACAATTCTTTCCGGATTTTAAACGAGTATAGACAATCGCGCCTGCACTTCCAAAGATTAACACACTTAATAAGAATGTCGCCATCCTATTCCTCTCCTTCTAATGACAATATAGTATAAAACTGGTTCTTGGATTTTGGCTGACGGAACAAAACATAAACGAGTCCTATCATCAGTAAAACAGCAAGATACGTCCCTAACGCTACCTGTCCACCCTCCAATAAGTGTCCCAACTGATAAATCACAAAACTAACTAAATAAGCTAAACCGCATTGATAGCCTATGGCGATCCAAGTCCATTTCATGGCATTCATTTCCCGATGGATAGCCCCAATTGCCGCAAAACAAGGCGCACAAAGTAAATTGAAGGCTAACAATGAATAAGCTGCTGCGGGAGTATATGTGTGTTGTAGCACTTGCCAGATTTCTCTGCCATTTTCGGATACTTCCGCATGACCAAACAAAATACCAAATGTGCCAATAATATTTTCTTTAGCGACCAATCCTGTAATCGCTGCGACTGTTCCTTGCCAGTTTCCCCAACCAAGCGGCTGAAAAACAACTGCCAGGATTCGCCCGAAAAAGGCTAAGATACTTTGGTCTTCAGAAACAGGTTGAGCATAAAAATTATAAGAAGAGCTGAACCAGATCACGATACTAGAAACAAAGATAATCGTTCCTGCTTTTTTAACAAAAGACTTGCTGCGGTCAGAGGTTTGTCTTAGGACCGCTGACCATTGAGGAAAATGATATGCGGGCAATTCCATGATAAAAGGAGCTGTATCTCCAGCAAACAAACGTGTTTTTTTCAAGCTGATTCCAGAGAAAATAATTGCAGTCATACCAAGAAAATAGGCAGAAGGAGCTACCCAAGATTGATGAGGAAAAAAGGCCCCTGCTACTAAGGCAATAATCGGCAACTTTGCAGAACAAGGCATGAAGGTTGTGACCATGATCGTCAAACGACGATCTTGCTCGTTTTCAATCGTGCGACTGGCCATGACGCCTGGCACTCCACATCCTGTAGCAATCAGCATAGGAATGAAGGATTTTCCTGAAAGACCGAATTTCCTGAAAAGTCGATCCATGACAAAAGCGATCCTCGCCATATATCCGCAGTCTTCCAGAAAGCTCAAGCATAAAAACAATATGATCAATTGCGGTAGAAATCCTAACACTGCTCCCACGCCTGCGATGATGCCGTTCAAGATCAGCTCCTGCATCCATCCCGCTACTTGCCATTCAGCTAACAATCTGCCAACATGTTCTGGTAACCATGTACCAAACAATGTGTCATTGATCCAATCTGTCCCCATTGTTCCTACTGTTTGAATAGCCAGATAATAGATCAGCCACATCACAAATGCGAAGATCGGCAAGGCTAACCAACGATTCGTTGCAATCTGATCGATTTTGTCACTCATCGATAATTGGAAAGAATCATTTGACACAACACAGAGTGTACATAATTGGGTAATAAATTCATACCGTTCATTGACTAGAATCGTTTCACTATCGTCATCCAATAGTTTCTCTGTCAACTGGATCAGTTGTTCGATTTCTTTTTGCTGAGAAACTGCTATCTCGTAATCCTCTCTTACCTTCTGATCTCGTTCAAAATATTTCATTGCATACCAGCGTTTCTTGCCGCTTTGTTCTCCTAGTACATCTTCAATTTCATGTAAAGCTGCTTCTACACGTGGATCATATGTACAGGGAACAGGAATAGAAGGCCGCTTTTTTGCAGACTCCTGAATCTTTTCGATTAGTTTTTCGATTCCTTGCTTTTTCAATACGCTGATTGGTAAAACTGGTACACCAAGACCATAGGAAAGCTTTTCTAGATTGATTTTTTTTCCTTCTTTTTTGATGACATCCATCATATTCAGACCAATGATCATAGGAATGTCTAAATCCAATAACTGCGTAGTTAAATAAAGATTCCGTTCTAAATTGGTAGCATCAATAATGTTGATGATCAGTTCAGGCTGTTCCTGAACCAAATAATCTCTTGCAATCACTTCTTCTGGTGTATAAGGAGACAAAGAATAGATGCCGGGTAGGTCCTGAATATGAATGTTCGGATTTTTTTTCAACGATCCTTCTTTTTTTTCTACTGTTACGCCCG
This sequence comes from Enterococcus sp. E4-150, assembly GCF_035726465.1. Lineage (NCBI taxonomy): Bacteria > Bacillati > Bacillota > Bacilli > Lactobacillales > Enterococcaceae > Enterococcus > Enterococcus sp. E4-150. The sequence goes on from NZ_JAPRGK010000003.1 coordinate 160,716, forward strand.
GCCAATTCCCTACATATTGATTCGAACCAGTCAAGAGATTGAACAAGCTAGTTTTCCCGCTGTTTGGATTTCCGACTAACGCGATATTCATTCTTTTTCCTCCCTTTGTATCAAGATTAGTTCGGCCTCTGACTTTCGTAACGTCAGTTCATACCCTCGCACTGTCAGTTCGATTGGATCTCCCAGAGGGGCTAGTTTTCGGATAACTATTTTTACATTTCGCGTCAATCCCATATCCATTAACCGTCGCTTCACTGCGCCTTGTCCGTGGATTGCTACGACGATCCCAGTCTCTCCTGCTTTTAATTGATCAAGAGAAGTCCAGCTATCAGAGGAAGCAGTCTTTTTATTGACAAAGATTTGACCTAGTATTTCCCGACTTACTGCCACTCGATGACTTTTTACCAGTAAAATGGCATTGTTGCCTGATAAATTGACGACGACGATTTTACTTCCGGCAACGATCCCGATATTTTGCAAATGGCGTTTTGTTTTTTCTTCTGTTTCGATTCGTTCGACTTGATAAACGAAATTTTGCTTTGCCTGCGCTAAGGTCTGCATATTGATTCCTCTCTTGTGAAATAAATCATGTATTAAAATCATTCATTATATGTTCTAATTTTCTTACGTGTTACGCAAATAAATGAGAATCATTCTCACATAGAATACTCTCGGTAATTGAGAATGTCAATTATACTTGTGATATTATGAGCGAATCTTTAGTATTGATAGATAAAAATGAGAAAAAAATATTTCTTCATAGTTTTCCACAATTTTTTCTCTATTAAATTTGCTATTTTCCCACACGATACTTGTTTTCAGCTCTTTTTTCAAAAACACAAAACTTAGTATTCCACAGTTTCCACAACACAATATGTAGTGTTTGTTGTTTGACTTTTTTACTAAGAGTTTTATACTATCTATTATAGATAATAAGAATGTGTTAGAGGAGGCACTCACCATGAACGTAAAAATCTTTTCTAAAAATAATTGTATGCAATGTAAGATGGTCAAACGGTTTTTAACAGAAAATCAAATTGCTTTTGAAGAAGTCAATATCGATGAACAGCCTGAAGCAGTAGACTGGTTGAAAGCACAAGGATTCCAAAGTGTTCCTGTCATTACTTCTGATGCAGAAACAGTTATCGGATTCCGTCCTGATCAGTTGCGTAAACTTGCCAGCTAACATGACTAAAAGAATCAAAACGTGATACATGGATTTGAAGGGCTTGAGACAGCACCAGTTTTTGTCGCAAACTTCCAAATCCTTTTTTAAAGCTTAAAAACAATGCAATGATTTGCAATCAAGCATCATCAAATACGAAATGAAGGTTGGGCGTACGTATGAGTCTTAAAAATTTACAAGATGTCAGTTATTTCAAGCTGAATAATGAAATCAATCGGCCAGTCAATGGTCAAATCCCTTTGAATAAGGATAAAGAAGCTTTAGTTGCCTTTTTTGAGGAAAATGTCAAACCAAATACGATGACTTTTCCATCTATTATGGAAAAAATCAATTACTTGATCGATCAAGAATATATAGAAGCAGAATTCATTCAATTGTATTCACCATCATTTATTGAAAAGCTATATCAATTTTTGGACGAGCAACATTTTTCTTTCAAATCTTTTATGGCTGCTTACAAATTTTATTCTCAATATGCGTTGAAAACCAACGACGGTTCCGCTTATCTGGAAACTTATGAAGATCGAGTAGCCTTCAATGCGCTTTACTTTGCGAACGGGGATGAAGAATTAGCACTTGCTCTTGCAGACGAAATGATCCATCAACGATATCAGCCAGCTACACCTTCTTTCTTGAATGCTGGACGTAAACGTCGGGGCGAATTGGTGTCTTGTTTCTTGACTCAAGTCACTGACGATATGAACTCTATCGGGCGCTCAATCAACTCTGCTTTGCAATTGTCCCGTATTGGTGGCGGCGTAGGGATTACTTTATCAAATCTTCGTGAAGCCGGCGCTCCTATCAAAGGATATGAGGGTGCTGCAAGTGGTGTCGTTCCAGTCATGAAATTATTCGAAGATAGTTTCAGCTATTCTAATCAATTAGGTCAGCGTCAAGGAGCTGGCGTGGTTTATTTGAACGTTTTCCATCCAGACATTATTGCTTTCCTTTCAGCAAAAAAAGAAAATGCAGATGAAAAGATTCGCGTAAAAACTCTTTCTCTTGGCGTGATCGTACCTGATAAATTTTATGAATTGACACGTAAAAACGAAGATATGTATTTATTTAGTCCATATAGTGTCGAAAAAGAATATGGTGTCCCATTCTCTTATGTAGATATTACAGCTGAGTATGATCATCTAGTTGCAAATCCAAACATTCGCAAACAAAAAATCAAAGCGCGTGATCTTGAAAATGAAATCTCAAAATTACAACAAGAATCTGGCTATCCTTACGTAATCAATATTGATACAGCGAACCGCGAGAATCCAATCGATGGCAAGATCATCATGAGTAATTTATGTTCAGAGATTTTACAAGTTCAAACGCCTTCTGTGATTAACGGCAAACAGGAATATGAAGTATTAGGAACAGATATCTCATGTAACTTAGGCTCGACAAATATCGTGAATTTGATGCAAAGCCCTAACTTTGGTCAATCTGTGCGTACGATGACTCGTGCATTGACATTTATTACAGATGCATCTGATATCGATGTCGTACCACCGATCCAAAACGGAAATAAGCTGAATCATACGATTGGATTAGGTGCCATGGGCTTACACACTTATCTTGCAAAAGAACAAATGGAATATGGCTCAGAGGATTCATTAGACTTTACAAATATTTACTTCATGCTGTTGAATTATTGGACACTTGTTGAAAGCAACAATATCGCTCGTGAAAGAAAACAAGTTTTCCATAATTTTGAAAAATCAGCTTATGCTGACGGCACTTATTTCGAAAAATACGTAACTGGAGAATTCCAGCCAAAATCAGAAAAAGTCAAAGCATTGTTTGAAGGCATTTTTATCCCAACTGCTGAAGATTGGAATGCTTTGAAACAAGCAGTAATGAAAGATGGACTGTATCATCAAAATCGCTTGGCAGTAGCACCAAATGGCTCAATTTCATATATCAACGATACGAGTGCAAGTATTCATCCTATCACTCGCATGATCGAAGAACGCCAAGAGAAGAAAATCGGTAAAATTTATTACCCAGCGCCTTATCTATCCAATGAGACGATTCCGTATTACACTTCTGCTTATGATATGGACATGCGTAAAGTAATCGATGTTTATGCAACGGCACAACAACACGTCGATCAAGGCATGAGTTTGACTTTATTCATGCGTTCTGAAATCCCAGAAGGCATTTATGAATGGAAGACAACAACGAAGCAAACGACACGTGATTTGAATATTTTAAGACATTACGCTTTCCATAAAGGAATCAAATCCATTTATTACGTACGTACCTTTACTGATGATGCAGAAGAAATCGGAAGCAATCAATGTGAAAGCTGCGTGATCTAATATCATAGATAGATTCGCTTATTCATATTTTAATTAAAGGAGCATTCTCATGTCAGAAACATATTATGAAGCAATAAACTGGAATGAAATTGAAGATATCATTGATAAATCCACTTGGGAGAAGCTGACAGAGCAATTTTGGCTAGATACACGTATCCCACTTTCAAATGACCTAGATGATTGGCGTACATTGTCTCAATTGGAAAAAGATACAGTAGGACATGTATTTGGCGGTTTGACACTGCTAGATACTGTCCAATCTGAAAGTGGCATGGATCAGTTGCGTAAAGATGTCCGCACTCCCCATGAAGAAGCCGTTTTGAACAATATTCAATTCATGGAATCCGTTCATGCCAAAAGTTATTCTTCTATTTTTAGTACACTGAATACGAAAAAAGAAATCGAAGAAATTTTTGACTGGACAAATACGAATCCTTATCTGCAAAAAAAAGCTGAGCGTATCAATGAAATCTACAAACACGGTACACCGCTAGAAAAGAAAATTGCCAGCGTCTTTTTAGAAACATTCTTGTTCTATTCAGGTTTTTATACTCCTCTTTATTATTTAGGAAACAACAAATTGGCTAACGTAGCAGAGATCATCAAACTAATCATCCGAGATGAATCTGTACATGGAACCTACATCGGTTACAAATTCCAATTAGGATTCAACGAGTTACCTGAAGCAGAACAAGAAACGTTAAAAGACTGGATGTACAATCTTCTTTATGAGCTTTACGAAAACGAAGAACGTTATACAGAAGAATTATACGATCCAATCGGCTGGACAGAAGAAGTCAAGACATTCCTACGCTATAATGCCAACAAAGCATTGATGAACCTAGGGATGGATCCACTCTTTCCAGATACTGCCAATGATGTCAACCCAATCGTAATGAACGGGATTTCAACAGGCACAAGCAACCATGACTTCTTCTCACAAGTCGGAAACGGCTATTTGTTAGGTCATGTAGAAGCGATGAAAGACGACGATTATTTGATTGGATTGGAATAAGGATTTATTTTAATTCAAAAATTTTTCGAAAAATAAAAAGAGTTTAGCGTACAGATATTTTAAATGTACACTGAACTCTTTTTTATGCTTATTCACTTGTTTCTTCCAGCACTTTTGGACTGTCTAACTTTTCCGAAACATGTTCCATTCTTCTCAATAAATAGATTTTCCGAATATTTAATATTATCGTCTTAATCACTGCATAGACAGGTATGCAAATCAGCATGCCTAATATTCCTGCGACACTTCCTGCTCCAATCAATACCAAGATGATCGTCAAAGGATGGATATTCATTGATTTCCCAAATAACAACGGCTTGATCAAATTTCCATCTAATTGTTGGATCACTAAAATCGACAACGCCATATACAAAGCTTGAAATGGAGAGATAAACAAACCGACAATGATTGCTGGTACCGCTCCAATAAAAGGGCCGACATACGGGATAATATTCGTGATTCCGCAAATGACCGCAAGCAACAAGCTATAAGGCTGATCGAATATTCTCATTGCCAAAAAGCTCATTACACCAATAATCAAAGCATCTAAGATCGTACTGCTGATATAGGCAGATAATGTTTCGTTTAATTCTTTTACCGTTTGGCGTAACTCTTTACGAATCGCTTTCGGAAAGAAGTGAGACAACGCATCAATAAATTTGTGCCCATCCTTGAACATAAATAGCAAAATAAATGGAACGGTAAATAACAAAATAAAAAATTGCATCATAAATGAAATGATTTTTGAGACACTTGCAGATAAACTGACTAATATAATATTGAACAAATTACTAAGAGATAAATTTGCTGATGCTAATTGTTCTTCCAAATTGAAATTTTTAAACTCTTCCCGCTGCGCCAATTCATTTAACCATTTGCTTGTTTCATCTGCATACGTTGGCAAGCTCTGGGTCAATTGAATTGTCTGTTCCATTAACTGAGGCACTACATTCATGACAGTTAAAACAACTAAAATGATTACGACCAAAAACGTCAATAAAAAACCGAACACTCTCGGGATCCGATGCTTTTCGAGAAAAACAACGATTGGATCGAACATATAATAGATAAAACCAGCAACAAGCAATGGTAAAAAAATAGCCGAAAGCACTTTCAATATTGGACTAAAAATATTCGGCATTTGTAAAATAAAGTACACGCCGATGATCGTGAGTACTAGCTCCACTGTCCAGAAAAATAATTTTGATTGTTTAAAACGTGATTGCATACATCTCCTCCAAGGTCCTTTGATACTTCTATTCTATCATTTAACAAAGAGTTACGCGCTGAGATTTTCATTTGCTTAAAAAAAACAAAAAAAAAATAAACATATTTTAATGAGTAGACGAGTATTTAAACAAAAACACGGTTTGGAGTAGTGACAAAAATTATACTGCAGTCCCTTTTTCCAAATAAACGGTGTTCAAAAGCTTGCATCTTCGTAATAAGCCCAGCCAAACGAAAAATATAAGGAACTATTTTTATTTGGCTGGGCTTATTACTTGATGTAGGACATCTATTTTACAACCTCAGATCATTTATTGCGTAATACTGACTAAATGCAGCTTTGTGATATTTTTGTGTACGGACAACTCCTCGATCACATCGGCATAAGTGAGCCCTTTTGGAAGATCAATCGTATAGATATTTTTGTACACTCGGTAGTCATCAACGAATTTTACGTCAAAATTCACATCTTCGATTACGATATTTTTCTCTTCAAAATAATCGGTAAGAAAATCTTTGGTTTCTTTTCTATGGATAAATTGGATTTCTAACTTTTTAGTCGTAGGTACATGGATCACGCGTTTCACTACTGTGAGTGCAATAGCAATCCCGATAAAACTGATGATCGCAATGGAATAGTAACCCATGCCGATGGCGATCCCTAATCCAGCAATTGCCCATAAAGAAGCGGCAGTCGTAAGTCCCGTCACCGATTGTTTCGTGACGATGATCGTTCCCGCGCCTAAGAAACCGACACCACTCACCACTTGAGCAATCAGCCTTGCTTCATCTGAACGAATCGTTCCAGCAAGCTGTGGATACTCTAAAGCATCTCTTAATGCACCACTAGCGATCTCAACTTGGATCAATGCAATGATACATGCTCCCATACAAACTAAAATATGCGTACGCATACCTGCTGGACGATTTTTATATTGTCGTTCAAAACCGATTGCTCCACCAAATAGCATAGCGATCCCTAAACGTAAAATAATCTCTGGAATTGTCAATACCATATCATTCATCTAAACACCCTCCAGTCCAATATATCATGTCTGAAAGGAGCAGACAAAAAAAGTGCAATTTTTACCTCTTATGAAAAAAGGACTGTGACAAAATTTTTGTCATAGTCCTTTTTATGAATAAACGGTGTTCAATCAGCTGACCCTCGGTATTAGCTCAACAAACGGCAAAATATGGGGAGCTATTTTTCCTTTGTCTTCTCTAATACTCAGGTCAAAACGCTGATTTTACAACCTCTCTACTAAACGGTGTTCAATCAGCTGACCTTCGGTATTAGCTCAACAAACGGCAAAATATGGGGAGCTATTTTTCCTTTGTCTTCTCTAATACTCAGGTCAAAACGCTGATTTCACAACCTCTTTAGCCTACTATTGAAAATTACAACTTACTTGCTGCTTCTTCATCGATGATCACAACAACATTGTCGTGGTTTTGCAATACACTTGCTGGTAAATGATTCGTTACAGGTCCTTCAATCATCCCTTTGATTGCATCAGCTTTGCTTTCGCCAAATGCCATCAAGACGATTTCTTTACTTTTCATAATTGAACCGATTCCCATTGAAACAGCTTTTGTTGGTACATCTTCTGCTTTATCGAAGAATCGTTTGTTTGCATTGATTGTTGATTCTGTTAAGTCAACTACTGAAGTCGTTCCGTCAAATGAAGCACCAGGTTCATTGAAACCGATATGTCCATTTTGCCCGATTCCTAAGATTTGGATATCGATTGGATGTGCATCGATGATTTGATCATACTTTTTGCATGCTGCTTCCAGATCTTCTGCTTTTCCATCTGGTACAAACGTTTCTTTGAATGGTTTTTTATCAAATAATTGGACATCCATGAAATGACGGTAGCTTTGTTCATCTGAACCGCCTAGTCCAACGTACTCATCTAAGTTTACAGAAGTCATTTCACTGAAATCCAAATCGCTTGAAGTCATTTCTTTATATAAAGTAACTGGTGTGCTTCCTGTTGCCAATCCTAATACTTTTGCACCTTTGTTCATACCTTCTTTGATGATTTCAAATGCTTTTTTTCCGCCTTCTTCAGCGTTTTTTACACGAATGATTTCCATAGTGATTGCTCCTTTGTATTTTGGTATAGCCCAATTATAGCATTCTTTTTTTCTTTTTACAATAATTAGTATAGACCAAATTGCATTTTTTTCATTTTCTTGACAATAAATAGGAATCCGTGTTAGGTTTCATAAGATGGTTCAATCAAACAATCCATGTTGCATGAAAACCAAGCAAGTGATTCACTGTGGACGCTTTATGTCTGCAGTTTTTTTATGAAAAAGGAGTTATTATGAGTATACTGACATTAAACAACATTACCCAGCAATTTGGCGACAAAATCCTCTATGAAGGTGTCGATCTGCAATTAAATGCTGGCGAACATCTTGGGCTGATTGGACAAAACGGAGCCGGCAAAAGTACATTGATTAAAATCATCACTGGTGAGATCTTACCAGATGACGGACAGATCCATTGGCAAAAAAATATTCACAAAGGTTACCTCGATCAATATGTGGAAGTCGATGAAACATTAACAATCGAAGAATTTCTAAAAACTGCGTACGCAAAAGAATACGAAAAGGAACAAAAAATTGCTTTTCTTTACCAAACATATAGCGAGACCTTCGATGATTCCTTGCTGGAAAAAGCTGGGAAACTCCAAACGGAATTAGACCAAGGAGTGTTTTATCAAATCGACACCTTAGTTGCTGAGATGAGCAGCGGGTTGGGGATCGATGTCTTAGGTTTAGATTCACTGTTGAAAAATCTAAGTGGTGGGCAACGTTCAAAGGTGATTTTAGCAAAACTACTTTTAGAAAACCCAGATGTTCTGATCTTAGATGAACCAACCAATCACTTAGATGATCAGCATATCCAATGGCTGACGCAGTTTCTTCAGGATTTTGACGGTGCGTATATCGTGATTTCCCATGACCAAGAATTTCTTGATCAGATCACCACCCATATCGCAGACATCGAGTTTGGAAAGATTACTAAGTATACTGGCCATCTAAAACAAGCATTGAAACAAAAGGAACAAAATCGCGAAAGCTATTTGCGCCAATATCATGCTCAACAAAAACAAATCGAAAAGACCGAAGCTTATATTCGAAAATACAAAGCCGGTTCCCGATCAACGATGGCAAAAAGCCGACAAAAACAATTAGATAAAATCGAACGGCTGACGCCTCCAGCTTCAGCAAGTAAAGCTGTCTTTGATTTTCCATTCTCGCCTATTGTCACGACATTAGCAGTGGAAACAACTGATTTAGTCATCGGATATGATCGACCGCTACTTGCACCCATCAATTTGACCATCCGCTTTGGTGAAAACATTGCCATTCGAGGCTTCAACGGGATTGGAAAATCTACTTTATTAAAAACACTGATCGGTGAGATTGAAAAAATAAGTGGCGATTTCCACTTCCCAGATAACACAAAAATCAATTACTTTTCACAAGATCTGTACTGGGAAAATCCATTAGAAACACCACTACAATATTTAAGCAGTCAATTTCCAAAAGCGACTATCAAAGAATTACGTCGCCAACTAGCTAAAGCAGGGTTAGTTAATCAATTAGCAAGTGAACCTCTCACTACATTAAGTGGTGGGGAACAAACTAAGGTGAAACTTGCACAGTTGACAATGAACCAAGGCAATTTACTGATTCTCGATGAACCGACGAACCATATCGATCAAGAAACGAAAGAAAGCTTACAAGACGGGATACAGAAATTTCCAGGAACAGTAATCATCGTCTCTCATGAACAAGAATTTTATCAAGATCTTGTGCAACGAGTCATTGAGATTGAACCAAAATAAACGTTTGATTGAATAGTTGAAAAAAAGGAGCTGTGACAAAAGTTTTGTCACAACTCCTTCTTCTGAATAAATGGTGTCCAATTAGCTGACCTTCGGTATTAGCTCAAAAAACGGCAAAATATGAGGAGCTATTTTTATTTGGCTATTCTTATTACTTGATGCAGAACAGCTTTTCACAACCTCTTTTCGTCTATTTTTTATTTTCGAGATTTCTCTTTTCTTTAAAAACAACTGTTTGAAAGAAGAACGCACATCCTTGAAAAACAAGCCCGCTAACCGTTACACCTAACCAGCCATACTGCTGCCACATTGTCGTCCCTAGCAATGAACCAGCCGCACCTCCAATAAAGTACATAAACATAAATACAGTATTATTTCGGTTGCTTGCTGCTTCACCTAGCCCTTGTACTCGTGTTTGATTGGCTACTTGACCAAATTGATTCCCGACGTCTAATAAAATAATAGCTAAAAGCAAAATGGCCAAATGGCTTCCGCCAACCAATAAAGCAATAAAGCTTATTGTTTGCATAACAAGTCCCATATACACGATTTTTCTTTCAGAATAAGAATCTGCCAGTCGTCCCACGATAGGTGCAGCAACTGCTCCAGACAAACCAAAAATCGCTAATATCCCTGCTTCGAATGTTCCCCAATTGTAGGCGGGACTGCTGATATAAAAAATCAACGTAGACCAAAAGATCGAAAATGTTCCAAACATGAAAAATCCACTGACTGCCGCTTCTCTTAATAGACGTTGAGAAGCAACTAAATGCGGCAAACTTTTAAGTGAATCAAGGTATGAAACAGGTGTACTACTTTGCTGGACAGAACGCGGCATTTTCCAGTAAAGCAGAAGTGTAAGAATTCCGACTGCACATAAAGCAAATAAATAGATCATCCGCCAAGAAAAAAGACTGGCAACAATACCAGATACCGTCCGAGAAAGCAAAATCCCCACGAGTAAACCGCTAAGCAATGTACCCATGACCTTCCCTCTTGCTTTTGGTCCCGCTAGTACCGCACCGTAAGGAATGATGATTTGCGGCACGATCGAAAGTAATCCTATTAAAAAAGAAGCGCATGCAAATAACGCAAACGAAGGCGCAAAAAAAGCGGCCAACAGCGAGATAGCAGATAACGCTGCCATTCGTATAATTAATTTTGGACGATCCACCACGTCCCCTAAAGGAACTAAAAACAGTAGCCCTAGTGCATAGCCTAACTGAGTCAACATTGTTAATATCCCGACTGCACTTGTGCTAACAGATAAACTAGCTGCTACTTTTGTTCCAATCGGCTGGATGTAATACATATTGGCAACAACGACACCGCAAGTGATTGATAATAATAAAATAAGCGACGTTGTTAAAGGTGTTTTTTCTTTACTCTCCATTGATTTCCCCCATTTCCTATCTTAGTTTACAACTTATGGAAAAGATTGGAAATAGAAAAATACAACTATTCGCCACACTTATTATTTTTGTCTTTGTTTTCCTTGTTTTTTCTTGCGATCTTTATAAATGAAGACAACTAACCCTACTAGCACAGTAACACTTGCAACCAACGTGACTGCAGTTTTGTTATATCCGTGAAACAGAGCTTCTCCACCACACGCATACAACACAGACGAAGGGATGACTCCAATCACGATCGACAATATGATTTGCTGTAGAGGCAATTTCATCGCATCTGCAGCAAAATTGACCATAGAAGATGGAATAACCGGTATCATATAGCCTAACATTACACCTATTTTTGGATGTTTCATTTGCCGAATGGATTGCACCCAATGATTCGTTTCGGTTTTCTTATCTAAAAATTTCAATCGGTGCATCAAAAACACAGCGGAGATATTGCCCAAAGCATTCCCTAAAACATTGATACCTGCCCCAATAAACGGACCAAAGCTCAAACCAGCGATGACTCCAACTACTGAAGTAGGAATACCTGGAACAGCACACATCACCGCTGTCAATACGATCAAGAGTATCGATGCAAAAGTCCCATGCGAACGAATATGTGCGAGTAGCTCTGCCTTACTCGCTCTCGGATTTAAAAATAATTGGATGTCTGTCTGATATTCTAAATACAACCGATAGCCCACTACCAGTATCAGAATGATTCCCAACGTGATCAACATCAATCGGATTATTTTCTTTTTCATATTTCCTCCTGAAAAAAATCTATATTCATTAAATAATAGTTTAACATAAAAACAAAAAAGCACCGAAATCCAACATAGGATCTCAGTGCTTTTAAATAGTAAAAATTATTTAACAGTTACAGATGCGCCAACTTCTTCAAGTTTAGCTTTCAATTCTTCAGCTTCTTCTTTAGATACGCCTTCTTTAACTGGTGCAGGAGCGCCATCAACTACAGCTTTAGCTTCTTTCAAGCCTAAACCAGTTGCTTCACGAACTGCTTTGATAACTTTAACTTTTTGGTCTCCAGCTGCAGTTAATTCTACAGTGAATTCTGTTTGTTCTTCAGCAGCAGCAGCGCCACCAGCAGCAGCTACAGCTACAGGAGCAGCAGCAGATACGCCAAATTCTTCTTCAATAGCTTTAACTAGGTCGTTAAGTTCTAGGATAGTTGCTTCTTTTAACTCAGCAACGATGTTTTCAATGTTCAATGCCATTATAATTTCCTCCGTTTAATTGTTCTTTTTTATTTAATGCTTTATGCGGCAATTAAGCTGCATCTCCATCTTCTTTGTCTGCCACTGCTTTGACAGCGTAAGCCACGTTGCGGACTGGCGCTTGTAGTACAGATAGCAACATAGATAGAAGTCCTTCGCGATTTGGCAATTTTGCCAATGCTGTGATTTCTTCCAATGAAGAGACTTTACCTTCGATGATACCGCCTTTGATTTCTAATGCTTTTGCTTCTTTAGCAAATTCGTCCATGATTTTCGCTGGTGCGACTACATCTTCGTTACTGAATGCAACAGCTGTAGGTCCAGTGAATACTTCGTCCATGCCTTCAAGGCCAGCTTTTTTAGCTGCACGTGAAAGAATAGAATTTTTGATAACTTTCATTTCTACGTTAGCATCACGAAGTTGTTTACGTAAACGTGTTACTTCATCAACTGTTAATCCGCGGTAGTCAACGACTACTACTGATGCAGCTGCTGTAAATTTTTCGCTTACTTCATCAACGATTGCTGCTTTTTTTGCGATAATTGCTTCACTCATTTTTGAGTTTCACCTCCTGAATTTTGATGGAAGAGTTTTTTTGCACTGAAAAGGCAAATCACTTTTATAGTTACTTTGCTCAACCAGTATTGTTCATCATCTATTCACTTCGTTCATAGTGATTCACAATAAAAAACTCTATGCCACCGCAGACATAGAGGGACTATTGAATATATTCAATAAACGTCCTCGGTAGGAAATTAAGGCTTGATGCCACCTACTGTCTTCGGTACAAGTTAATTATTAACCTCAACTAGCTTAGCATGCTAAACTAGTTGAGTCAAGAATTATTTTTCAGTTGGATCAATCAACATTCTAATATTTAATTAGAAAGAAGCTTGGTCAACATGGATACCAGGTCCAAATGTTGTTGTGATCGTTACATTTTTCATGTATTGACCTTTAGCTGCTGATGGTTTAGCTTTTAGCAATACATCATGGATTGCTGCAAAGTTTTCAACTAATTTTTCATCGTCAAATGAAACTTTTCCGATTGGTACATGGATATTTCCAGCTTTGTCCACACGGTAAGTTACTTTACCAGCTTTCACTTCGTTTACTGCTTTTGTTACGTCCATTGTAACTGTACCAGTTTTAGGGTTTGGCATTAAGCCTTTTGGTCCTAATACTCGTCCTAGACGACCTACAGTAGCCATCATATCAGGTGTTGCAACAACTACGTCAAAGTCAAACCATCCGTTTTGGATTTTTTGAACCATGTCGTCGTCACCTACGAAATCTGCACCAGCTGCTTCAGCTTCTTTTGCTTTGTCTCCTTTAGCAAAAACTAAAACAGTTTGTGTTTTACCAGTTCCGTTTGGTAATACAACAGCACCACGGATTTGTTGGTCTGCTTTTTTAGGGTCTACGTTCAAACGGTATGCAACTTCAACTGTTGCATCAAATTTTGCAATGTTTGTTTCTTTTGCTAAAGCTACTGCTTCGGCAACAGGATAAACTTTACTTGAATCAACTTTTTTTAATGCATCTTGCATTTTTTTGCTCTTTTTAGCCATTTTGGTTCCTCCTTGATTGTGGTTATAACGGTTGTACCTCCCACGTGTTCTATATCTTTCAATATAGAGCCAACTGAGAAGCTGCTGTCTTAGGGTGTATAGATTATTCTACAGTGATCCCCATGCTTCGTGCAGTTCCTTCAACCATGCGCATTGCTGCTTCAACGTTAGCTGCGTTTAGGTCTTCCATTTTTAATTCAGCGATTTCTCTTACTTGATCGCTAGAAACTTTCGCAACTTTATTTTTATTTGGTTCGCCTGAACCTTTTTCGATTTTAGCTGCTTTTTTCAATAGAACAGCAGCTGGCGGTGTTTTTGTAACGAATGTGAATGAACGGTCTTCGTATACAGAAATAACAACCGGAATGATCAAACCTGCTTGATCAGCTGTACGAGCGTTGAATTCTTTTGTGAATCCCATGATATTGATACCCGCTTGACCTAGTGCAGGACCTACTGGTGGAGCTGGAGTTGCTTTACCTGCAGGAATTTGCAATTTAACGATTTTTTCTACTTTCTTTGCCACGAGACATACCTCCTTAAGTCCGTGATGTGGTTAATTGGAGATGCATATTTCTCCTCCCACGTTTTATCTGATCTGAAAAAATCCAGACAAATAATGTGCAAAACAATGCACACTGATACAGTATAGCAAATTTATTTGTTTTTTCAAGATTTTTTTCTGCTATTTTTACATTTTGCTTGAATAAACGCTAAATTTATTCTAAAAAAACAACAATTTTTCGTTCCCATTTCTTCTTTTATGTTACACTTGCGCTAGCATGGTTCAACAGATGAAAGCAAACAATAACACGTTTTTTTAGACCCTTGTACAAAGATTCCTACATAACAAAATGAGGTGGATAAAATGAAAGATTTAAGGTATAGAAGTGTCTTTGATATTATTGGACCTGTGATGATTGGTCCAAGTAGCTCTCACACTGCCGGAGCTGCTAGAATCGGGAAAATCATACGTAGTATATTTGGCGAACAACCTGATTCTGTAGATATTTATCTATATGAATCATTTGCAAAAACCTATCGGGGGCACGGAACAGATATTGCATTAGTTGGCGGTCTGTTAGGGATGGAACCCGATGATGAACGTTTAGCTGATTCTTTGAAATTGGCATACGAAGCCGGTATGGAAGTCTTGTTTGTTCCTAAGAGTGAAAAAGCCGAACATCCAAACTCTGTAAAGATGCTTCTAAAAAAAGGAACACGAAAGCTTTCAGTCACCGGCATTTCGATCGGCGGTGGCAATATCCAGATTTCTGAATTGAATGGATTCAAAATTTCTTTAAGCATGGGTACTCCTACCTTGATCGTTGTCCACCAAGATGTTCCAGGTATGATTGCTAAAGTGACTAGTATACTTTCTGAGACCAATACAAATATCGGTACTATGACAGTGACACGGGAATCAAAAGGCGAAAGTGCCATCATGATCATTGAAGTAGATAATCCTCAAGTTGAAGAAACGGTAAAAAGACTCAAACAGCTGCCAAATATCGACAGCGTAAATTATTTCGATTAAGGAGCTAAAAAAATGTTTTTATCGATTGAAGAATTAGTAGATCAAGCAAAAGCTTATCCAAGTGTAGCAGAATTGATGATTGCAGTTGAAATGGAAATGAGTGGCCGTTCCCGTAGTCACATCATCGAGATTATGGAAAAAAACCTCTCAGTAATGGAACAATCAATCAACGAGGGAAAAGAAGGTGTTACCTCCGTCACAGGAATTACCGGTGGTGATGCAAAAAAATTAGATGATTATTTAAATGAGGCAGACTTTTTAAGTGGAGAAACAATCTTAAAAGCTGTACGCAATGCTGTAGCTGTTAATGAAGTCAATGCAAAAATGGGGTTGATTTGTGCTACACCGACTGCCGGAAGCGCGGGTGTTGTTCCTGGTGTGCTGATGGCTGTCCGAGATCGGCTTGATTTGACACATGAACAGCAATTGGAATTCTTATTTACCGCTGGCGCTTTCGGGTTAGTTATCGCAAACAACGCTTCTATCAGTGGTGCAGAAGGGGGATGTCAAGCAGAAGTTGGTTCTGCAAGTGCAATGGCAGCAGCAGCTTTGGTTTGTGCAAAAAATGGGACTCCTCATCAAGCAGCACAAGCAGTAGCCATTACATTGAAAAATATGATGGGACTGATTTGCGATCCCGTTGCAGGCTTAGTTGAAGTCCCGTGTGTCAAACGTAATGCTTTAGGCTCTTCTCAAGCTTTTATCTCTGCTGATATGGCATTAGCGGGTATCGAAAGTGTCATTCCGCCGGATGAAGTCGTTGCTGCAATGTACCAAGTCGGACGTCAAATGCCGTCGATTTTCAAAGAAACAGCAGAAGGTGGCTTAGCTGTTACGCCAACTGCTAAACGACTTGCGGAAGAGATTTTAAATAAGAGGGCGTGATAAAGCTCCTTAATTTCGAGTATTAAGAGATTAGTTATCTTCATAACAAAAAACGAAGAGAGGACTAATTGCCCTTCTCTTCGTTTTTTATTAATCCATCAATTTCGTATTTTTTACTTCATCGATCGTTTTTGTTCCTGCAAGTTGCATCGTGATCGACAATTCTTTGTTCAGGTGTTCAAAAACAGATGTTACTCCTTCTGCCCCACCTAGATTCAACCCATAAATCACTGGTCGGCCAATCGCAACTAAGTCAGCACCACTTGCCAGAGCTTTGAAGACATGCTCTCCTCGACGGACACCAGAGTCGAAAATCACTGGTACACGTTTGTTGACTACTTCGGCAATTTTTGGCAATACTTCAAAGGAAGCAGGACCTCCATCTAATTGACGTCCACCATGATTGGATACCCAGATACCATCTGCCCCTGCAGAGATAGCGATTACTGCATCTTCTGGCGATTGTATTCCTTTTACGATAACTGGAAGATGGGTGATTTCTTTGATTGTTTTGATGTCATCTGGTGTCAAGCCTTGTTTTGCAGCTGCATAAATTTCTGCGATTCCTTTTCCTTCGCCATTACCACTTGCACTTTGTTCGCTATACGCAGCTAAGTTAGGCATTGGTAATGGAAATTGGAATTGATTGATGACGTCTTCTTCACGGTAACCACCGAGCGTTGAATCTGCCGTTAAAATGATAGCTTTAGCCCCTGCTTCTACTGCTTTGTTCAAAATGAACTCATTGAATCTGTCGTCTTTACTCATATATAATTGGAAAAACTGCGGTGCGCCTGGCGCTGCATCGGCTGCGTCTTTGATTGTCGTATTTGCATAAGTGCTGATGGAAAAGATTGATCCAGCAGCAGCTACTCCTTTAGCTGTATCAGCTTCCCCTTTTTCATGTGCCAATCCTTGGGCCGCTGATGGCGCTTGGATAATCGGTGTATCTAATTCAATTCCGAAAACAGATGTATGCAAATCGGCTGAGTCGATTCCGCGTAATATCCGTGGCATGATTTTCTTTGTATTAAAAGAAGTCGTATTTTCTTTCATCGTCCACTCATCTTCAGAACCACCGCGAATATAGCCAAAAGCTCCTGCTTCCATGCGCTCTTTTACACGACCTTCTAGTGAGGCAATGTTTACAATATCGATTGGATGTTCTTCATTACTTGTATGATAAGTCATAGTAGATCCTTCTTTCATCTTCTTGATTACATATAAATCATACTAAACTTACAAAAAGTAAGCAAACATTTACTCTCAGATACTTTTATCGCTATTCTTTCCAAATAAATCGACTTACAAGCTGATCTACTTCTTGGTTTTCATGAAGCATACTATGAGAGGCATTTTCACCTGTCACTACTTTTTCCTCTATTTCATTTCCGCGTTGCTTCAACAACGCATAGACCGCTAATGCACTGTTTAACGGTACTGTTCCATCACTCAAGTCTGTTTCATCTAGTTGACCAGCAATCAAGAAAAATCGAGTGGTTATAGGAATATTACCGATCATTTGCTGGTAATCTTGATAGCGGTTAGAAACGACAGCAGGCCCCTTTGCTAACTCATCTGTCAGAGACTGCGCACTGTCATCGACAAAATCATTAAAAGGCGCGCCAATTGCTGTTAATGTCTGAACTTGTGGCAATGACGTATCCTGTCCATACGTTCCTAAATAGCGTAGTGCACTAACTCCTCCCATGGAATGCCCCACTATGTTGACTTTATCTATGCCGTAGTTTTCTTTCAGATACAAAAGACAAGATTTGATCCATTCTGCTTGATTCCACTCGTTATTTTTATTATCTTCAAACAATACTTGGACCATCGGATTGTCTGCTTTTCCAGACAAATCTCCTGTTGCTTGTATTTGTCCATCTGTTCCTACTGTTAAAACCAATTCTTTTACTGCTTGCTGATTTTTTTCCAAACGCCGCAACATCCCTTTAAAGGAATTTTCTGTCCCGCTGTAGCCGTGGAAAAAAAGTGTTGGAATAGTGGTTTTTTCTATCACTTTACTGGATTCTGCCGTTTTTTCTTTATCAGAAACTTCAGTAGTATTTATCTTCGTCGTCTGGCAACCACTTAACGCAAACAAACTGATAAGGACTAAAGCTGCTGCAGTTGCACGTTTGCATAAATTTTTGATTGGTTCTGTCATACACCTCTTCCTTTCCATATAGAAAAAAGAAAGACTTGAAAGGCCAATCATATGATCAACATTTCAAGTCTCTTTATTAATCGATTTTATCTACTTGATCGAAATCAAGTTCTGTACTGGTTTCACGTCCAAACATATCGATGTTGACTTTCAATTTTTCTTTTTCTCCGTCAACTTCTGTTACTTGTCCTTCTAATCCAGCAAATGCGCCTTCGATGATTTTCACGACTTCGCCAACTTCTACTTCTAGATCATTTTGTCGCAGGCTCATACCGATAGAACGCAAGATATGATTGACTTCTTCTGGAAGTAATGGTGCTGGTTTGCTTCCGGCTCCGTGTGAACCAACGAATCCTGTCACACCAGGTGTGTTGCGGACAACATACCATGAAGCGTCTGTCATGATCATTTCAACAAGTACGTATCCTGGGAATGTTTTATGAACGATTTCTTTTTCTTTCCCATTTTTGACTTCAGTTTCTTTTTCTTCAGGAACAACGACACGGAAAATAAAGTCGGCCATTTTCATACTTTGCGCACGAGATTCGATATTTGCTTTTACTTTGTTTTCATATCCTGAATATGTATGCAAGACATACCAGTTTTTTTCAAAAGATTCCATTGAAGGCTCCTCATTTCATTGTAAAATAAAAAAACCTCAGTACACCCGAAGTTTTTCTTTCGCTTCATTATAGCACTAAAAGTACGTTGTGGCTAGCGAGTTATTTTAAGATCCAGCCAAATAAACTTTGGATGGCTGTATCCATTACGTAAAACATCAATCCGAAAATAATAGAAGTTTCGATGACTACTAACGTATCTTTACGGAGTTGTTTTCTGCTTGGCCAAGTTACTTGTTTGATTTCATCTTTTACGCTTTTTAGAAATTTCATGAGACAACCTCCCTTGCTACTGTTTATTTCGTTTCTTTATGTAATGTATATTGATTACAATATTTACAAAACTTATTGATTTCCAAACGTTCGCCGCTTTTTCCTTCACTGACTGATTTTGTGTAGTTGCGAGACCCACAAATGGAACAAGCGAGTGCTGCTTTTTTCTTTGCCATTTACTTCTGCCCCCTTGCTGAGAATCAGACTTATACTTCATAACAGTATCACGTAACTTTTTACTTGTCAATTTGTGAAATAAACTATCTATTGTTTTGGATAAAATTATGATATGATTAATTTGAAATTAAGCTAAAATGAGACAATTGGAGGTATAGCGATGCTATTAAAAACACTTGTATATAAGAAAAAAGATCTGACAACCGTTACAGAGACTAGTACATTAGAAGAAGCATTAAAAATTTTAGAAACTTCCGGATACCGTTGTGTGCCGATCTTAGATTCTTCAGGTAATATTTTCCGTGGAAACATTTACAAAATGCATATCTATCGTCATAAAGCAAATGGCGGTGATATGACGCTTCCTGTCACTCATCTTTTGAAAAACGCTACAAAGTTCATTTACCTGGATACTTCTTTCTTCAAAGTATTCTTTACGATCAAAGAGCTTCCTTATATTGCTGTCCTTGACAGTGAAAATCATTTTTATGGTATTTTGACACATAGTACGTTGCTTAATATGCTCTCTCAATCTTGGAGCGTAGAACAAGGAAGCTATGTACTGACAATTGCCTCCACAGGAAAGCAAGGAGATTTGGCTGCTATTGCAAAAATCATTTCAAAACACAGCAGCATTGCCAGCTGTATTACTCTTGATATCGAAAAAGACGAATACATTCGACGTACATTGATCACGCTACCGGCTAACACTGAAGCGAAAGTATGTGAAACGATCGTCAACCACTTAGAGAAAAAGAATTATAAAGTGGTAGAAATTGAAAATTTGCAAAACCAAGAAGCATAATCAAAAAGCGAAAAAAGAAAACAGCTAATCTGCTTTCTTTTTTCGCTTTTTATAATTAGACACGCTTTTCAAAATCAAGCGCGCGATCTAAATAATACATCAATGGTGCTGAAACAGCCATGACGATAAACTCACTTAATGCAAGCGTGCCATAGGTTGTCCAAAATGCTTGGCCACCTGTTGGAACTAACATATAAGCAATCAGTCCCATGCTGATGGTAAAGAAGATCGTGTTCAATACTAAACGCATCTTTACATTTTTCACTTTGTTTTGCAATAAAGCTGTCAGGCCTAAAGAAAGCAATGTTTGGCCGCCACCAAAAACCACATCCATGATACCAAAACCAAAGAAGGCATTATAGACGATGACCCCGCCTAAAACTCCCCCAAGCAATTTACGGTTAAAGACAACTAAATGATTCAAACTTTCTGAAATACGAAACTGGATCGGCCCTGAGGATACAGGCGCAACTAAAATAGTTAACGCTAGATAAAGAGCCATGATGATGCCATTTACAACGATTACGGATAACCGTTGTCTGCTTTTCGTTTTTTGCATTTTCTCTCCTCTTTTCTCCTAGTTTTTTTAACGCGGGATGGTTGATGAACCGCGGTTATGTGAAACAAACAATAATTATAACAGACTTTTCATTTATTTCAATCCGTCTTATCTGCTTTTAAAAAAGCAAAAGCTTAAATAATGTAAACGTTTGCTAAAAATCGTGGGATATGGTATAAAGTAAGTGTAAGGGGTCATAAGAATTCCCAGTAAAGCAGACGAAGTAGGATCTGCAAGAACAGAATTGTTGTGAAACTTAAATAAATAAAAAAGGATGTGGGAATTTGAGCAACCTCTTACTAGAGAACGGTCTAGCAAGCAGCTGAAGATCTAAGTGGACATGCCGAACCTTGGAACTTCTCCTTACGTAAGTAATGGATCATGCGCTTGCTAGGCTTTTTTGTGTTTTTCGGTCTTCGGACCTTTTTCATTTTCCTAGACTTCTGCTATAATAACCAAGAATTAATTTTGTAACAGATTTTTTTGAAAAAACAAGTTTCTTTCATTCAAAAAATAGAAAAAGCTTGCTAATTATTGGTTAACCAGCAAACAGGAGTATTAAAATATCTTGTTTTATTGAATAGCAGGAGGAAATTATGAAATTCCATTATCATATATTGATCAATCCATCGGCAGGCAGCGGAAATGGCTATAAAGTAGCAGAAAGAATTTTACCGGTATTAAAAAATAAGCATATTGACTATACACTTCATTATAGTGAATACAAAGGACACGATGCTGAGATTGCTGAAACTTTGGCAAAAGAAACATTGATTCCTTGGATAGAAGAAGAACAGAAAACAATCGATATTTTCCCCCTTTTGATCATCGTAGGAGGTGACGGCACCTTACATCAGGTACTTGATACTTTCTATCAGATGGAAGTAGAATTCCCAGTTGCTTATATTCCAGCAGGTTCTGGAAATGATTTTGCTCGAGGGGCAGGCCTTCCAAAAAATCCCAAAAAAGGACTTCAGCTGATTTTAGCAGCTCAATCACCAGAAAAAGTCCACATAATGGCTTATGAAGAAAAAATAAGTGAAAAAAAAGGAATAGCTGTTAATAATTTCGGTATAGGATTAGATGCAGCTATCGTCCATGCGACAAATCATTCTTCCACAAAAAAGCGATTGAACAAATACAACTTAGGATCATTTTCGTATTTATTCTCTATTCTCCGTGCTTTATTCACTCAAAAAGGATTTCCAATTCTGGTAGATGCAGGAGGAAAACAATTAAGTTTTTCAAACGCATTTTTATGTACAGCAACGAAGCATCCTTTTTTTGGCGGAGGAATCGCGATTGTTCCAACTGCTGATGCGTCTAAACCAGTCATTGATTTTGTCGTGGTCGAACGAATCAATTTCTTTAAAATCTTGTGGCTCATTCTTTTACTTATACAGAAAAAACAATTGAAATCGAAATATTTCCATCACTACACAACAAACAGATTACGTATCGTTTCAACAACACCGCAACATGGTCAAGAAGATGGAGAAGAAATGGAAAAACGACCTTTTGATATCACAATAACCACAACTAAACAGTTGTTTTGGTGTTAATAAAAGAGGTTTTGTCAGAAGCTACATCTGGAACACCGTTTATTCGGAAAAAAGGACTGTGACACGACTTTTGTCACAGTCCTTTTTTTACTATGCAGTTAATTCTTTGCCCAATTGGGTTGCCATCGATAGTTTCTTTCTTTACCCAAAATAAATTGGATCATTGAAAACACCGCAGCAAAAGCAACTAAGACACAACCATTGAACCAAAAAGATTCTGCAAATGTTTGATTGTAACTGAGTGTTTCACTGATCAAGTTATTATTTTGAACAAACCAATATGTTGGTGTGAATGCCGCTATTTTGCTAACCATTTCTGGCAAGTATTCTGCTGGTACAAACACCCCACCGATAAAGCAACTGCCTGTGATAAAAATATCTTTGATCCCACTGCTGGTTTCTGAGTTTTTTACCAATGAAGTGATACAAGCCGAAAAGCTAATGACCGGCAATAAAAACAAGAAAGTATTTAAAATATGATACCATACCGTTATATCCCACGAGGTGTGGATCACTAACAGAACCATTAGAAGTAAGAAGCCACTGAACAACAGCAGCGAGTAACTAATCAAACTAAAGGTTACTTTGCGATTCAAGTTTCGTTTGGTAATGGGCGCACTCTGGTTTCGTTTACTGATCTCTTTGCGATTAAACGCTAGATTGATGACGCTGAAACCGCTAAAAATGGATAGAAACAACCCATAAGACAAGAAATTAAAGGTTGTGCCCGTCAACAGCTTTTTCATCCGCTGACTATATCCCGCACTTAGCTCAACTTCTCCAGTAACCGAGAGTGCCATTTGTGTCTGTTCCATAGCTGCATCGATTGTTTTATCTTCTTCTTGAAACAGAATCAGTGTTTGCAAAAAGGTGTTCACTTGCTGTGTAACAACTGTTTTAGAAAAGGCATCTGGGCGACTCTGTATCTTGATCGTCGGCATCTTTCCTACTTCGACTTGTTCGGTAAAGTCTGCAGGCAGATGTAAGATAATGTTTACACGATTAAAATAAAGAGCATCATCGATTTCTTTTTGTGAGGTTCCATCCAATGTAACGACTGTTTCCTTGTCATTCAAATATTTACGAAGGCCATCGACTACAGGCGACTCTTCTTCACTAATCAAGGCGATTTTCGCATCTTGCAGAGAGGTATTTTCAACATCAATATTTTGCGCAAAAAAGAATGTGGCAACAACAGTGATAATTACACCTATCAGTAAATTCGATTTATTTGCTTTAAGCAATGTCCAAATCGTTTTATAAAGCGTCATAACGCACCCCTCTTTCCATCCAAGCATTTCCTAACGCAAAAAGGAAAATAAATCCGATCAACCATAGAAGATTGGTATAAAAACTAGCCAAATCAGTGTAGAAATAAAGTTTATACAAACTTTCGCTGATCAAGTTGACGAGATTTAATTGACCAACAATCGGAATATGAAGATCAATCCAATACTTCACTTGTTCCGACCCCATCATACCAGCAAAAAAGCTCATCGCAATCGTCACTGAAATCAAGATGCTATCCTTTTGCACCAGATTCATTTTTGGTATCAAATTACCAACCAATGTACCTAACAAAATCGCACACAACGACCCCAGAGCGGTAACAATCATCAACCATTGCCAACGTTCACCAAAGTCTACTTGATAGATAAAACGAAAGACAGCTAACATAATATAAATCTCTGTCAAAACAATCGTAAAGCTTGCTGCCAAATTAGCGATTGAAACTAACGATTGCTTTCTAGGAATCAAGGACAAGCGAATACCATTTGACGATTGATTTGCTTGCTGATCCTGTACATTGCGGACCCCCCACATCGTCCCGTAGAGAATCGCCATTCCAATCAGAGTGAAGAAATAAAAACTTTTGAAACTCATATTACGACCTGCATGAACTTCTTGAAAAGATACTTCTTGTTCAAAAACAGTCATGATGGGCGCGAGATCAACGTTCTCCACTTCTGCCACTTTACTCGAAATTATACCAATACGCTGTAAAAATTGATCCATGACGTTTTTCATCAACGTCTGACTCATTCCTGCTTGACCCACATGGAGCGAAACAGATGAACCATCAATGAGATAAAAACCAGCCAAATCATCTGCATTTAGCTTTTCATTCGCTTCTACTTCCGATAGTTCCTGTACTTCAAATAATGGTTTATCATTGACTTCGACTTGTTCTAAGACTGTGGTAAAATTTTCCGAAAGCGCTGTTTGATCCGCTTTGATTACAATTCCAGTATTAATCGTTTCGAGATTGCCACCTTGATCAATCTCGCCAAAGGCCGCCATAAACATCAATCCTAAAAGAATTGGAAAGGCCAATGTCCAAAACAACATGGATTTATTTCGCAGCAGTATTTTTGTGCGATATTTATAAAAATGCCAAAACATTATTTCCCCTCCTCTAGTCTCTCAAATCCTTGCCAGTAATCTCTAAAAAGACATCATTCAAGGACGCTTCTTTGGTTGCTATTTTTCCGTAACTGATCTTTTCTTCTTGTAAGATTGTAAGAATCGGCAACAATACTGTATTTAGTTCAGTAGTTGTTACTTGGAGCTGACCTTTTTTATAAGCGATTCCATCAGAAGCTATTGTTCGCTGAATCGCTGACAACACGTTTTCTGGGAGTAATGGGATGTCGATCGTCAAACGAACCGCCGTCCGTACCATATCTTTTAGAGATTCTTTGGTTCCTTTAGCAATCACCTGTCCTTGATCCATGATCACGATCTGGTCGCAAAGAATTTCTACTTCTTCCATGTAATGTGTTGTATAGACAATGGTTGCTCCTTGTCGATTCAGCTCCTTGATACTTTCTAAAATTTTATTCCGACTTTGGGGGTCTACAGCTACTGTCGGCTCATCTAAAAAAATTAACCGCGGCTTGTGGGCAATCCCACATGCGATGTTCAACCGACGTTTCAAGCCACCACTAAGTTCTCCTGGACGAAACGAAACATATTTTTCTAATCCCACTAATTGAATCACCTCTTCAATCAAGGCTTTCCTTTTCTCTTTTTCGGAAACATATAAACCGCAAAAATAATCGATATTTTCTTGCACACTTAGTTCGTCAAAGACCGCAACGTCTTGAGGAACGACCCCAATCATTGCCTTGACAGCATAATTTTCAGGAGTCATTGTTGTCCCGAACAATTTAATGGTTCCTTTGTCATAATTTAACAAAGAAAGCATACAGTTGATGGCAGTCGATTTCCCACTGCCGTTTGGTCCTAACAGACCTAAGACTTCTCCTTCTTGTACTTGCAGATCAAAATGATTCAATGCTACAAAATCTCCATAGCGTTTGACTAATTTATCAATTTCGATAATCATCATGAAAAACTCCTTCCAAATTTCTTGTTGATCTGACTATAATAAAGTGCAAGAAAAGAAACTAGTGACGATTGGCTAAACCACACATGACATTTGTCACAATGAAGGAGTCTGCTATGCATAAATCTCGGCTACTCAACGAAACTAGCTTTCTACTGGTTATCTCATTGCTTTTGCTGGTAAGTCAAGGATTCGTTGCTATGCAAGTTATCTATTTATTGATCGCCGTTTTATTCACTGGTGTCAGTTATTTACTGCCTACAAAGCCAAATTGGATTTTCCAAGTTATTCTATTTCTTTTATGTGCCTTTTTACCTGATCTTGTCCTGTTTCTGCCAGCGACGATGCGAGTGATCGCCCCTGAAGAAAGCCACCTTGATTACTTGTTTTTGTTAGGTTTTTTGTTGATTTCGACGGTTGGTAATCATCCCCCCATCAAGGTCGCCTTTGTCGTAATTTTGCTGTTTTTTTCCTTTTACTTACGAAAAAAAGATCAACGAACGACCGATCTTGAGAAAAAGTACATTGTCTCCAAAGATACTCATTGGGAAAAACAACAAGAGTTATCGGAACAAAATAAAGTATTGGCCCTGTCACAAGAAACACAATTAGCCTTGCAAATTGTGGAAGAACGGAACCGAATTGCCCGAGACATCCATGACAATGTCGGTCATCTGCTGTCAAGTGCGATTTTACAAATTGGTGCGCTTGAAATGATCAATCAAGAACCAAAACTAAAAGAACCATTAGAAAATTTAAGTGCCACCGTTCACACTGGGATGGATCGGATTCGTCAAAGTGTCCATGACCTCCATGAGACATCGATCTCTTTTCAACACTCCTTAGAGTTTCTGATCGCTGATTTTCCTTCTTCTGTTACGATTGAAGGAAACTTGTTTGAAGGATTGAATGAAACGCAGCAAAACTGCTTCTTAATGGTCATCAAAGAAGCCTTAACCAACAGTATCAAACATAGTCATGCCAAAACCGTTGTTTTACATTTTCGAACGTTGCCGGCCTTTTATCGCTTGCAAATCACGAATGATGGCACCAGCCCACAAAAAAATTCTGCTCCCGGTATTGGTTTGAAAACGATGCGTCAACGTGTTCAAGAACAAAAGGGACAAGTCCATATTTTCCAAGAAAACCAGCAATTTCAGTTAACGATCATTTTACCAAGGGAGGGACACCAATGATAACAGTAGTCATTATTGATGATGATCCATTTGTGACGAAATCGTTACAAACCATTTTAGAAAGCACGAAAGAGATCCGTGTGTTAGGCATTGGTCATTGTGCCAAGGATGCGCTAGTCTTATACGAAACCCATCGTCCCGATGTTTTGCTGACGGACATCCGCATGCCTAAACAAACGGGCATCGATGCTGCCAAAGAAATTTTGGCTAAATTTCCCAAAGCCATCCTTTTGCTTTTGACGACATTCAAAGATGAAGAATACATCCGCGAAGCATTTTCCATCGGTGTCAAAGGGTATTTAATCAAACAGAACTTGCAAGCGATTATTCCTTCTGTCAAATCCGCTTATAATGGACAGGCCGTATTTGGTAATGAAATCATCGAGACTTTCACTCAAATGTTGAAGAATAAACCGACGATTGATAGTCATGCTTATGCTTCTTTTAGTGAACGTGAGCTTGCAATCATCAAAGAAGTAGCTGCCGGGAAAAACAATAAAGAAATTGCAGATGCCTTGTACTTGAGTGACGGCACTGTTCGCAATTACATCAGCCAATTACTAGAAAAGCTAGATTTACGGGATCGCACGCAATTGGCTATCTATTTTTATCAGCATTTGCAATAAGTCTTATCTAACACAAAAAAACCTGAATGATGCTCCTTCGCATCATTCAGGTTTTTTTCACATCTTCTATTCAATTGTCCCGCAAACCATTTCCTCACGATTGAAAGAATCAAGGATTCGCAGGGCTGCCAGGATTCGTTGGATTGTTCGGCGTGTTAGGCGGAAAAATAGGCGCCTTGTCTAACGTTTTTTCTAGTTTTGATTCTTCACGATCGTCTCGTTCTACATCAGGACTTTCATTCAATTTGAATTCTTTTTCCATCTCATCTAACTTTTTAAAGTCATTGCCAGATTCTTTTGCTAATTTCGCTAATTTATCTTCGGTTTCTTTAGCCATAAAGTAACGCCCCCCTTTTGATTTCAGCTTAGCATATCACACTGAAAAAACAAAAGAAAACGCTAACCAACGATCATTTTTAGCTATTTCTCATCTTTAAAATCAAGCATTTTTTGCCGGTATAAAATCGTAGGGAGAACTGTTTTCCATACCAATCATCGGATCTACTAACTGGTTATCGATCACTTCTGCTGTAAGAACGAAATCTTTAGAAACAGCAGGTTCTACCTCTTCTTTCTTTTCTTCTCCAACAAATGAAGAAAACAGATCTGGTTCCACTGTTTCCGTTACTTGTTTTTTCGATTCATTCGTCCCACTGTCATCTTCTACAGGTAGCTTTTCTTTTACAACCCGTGGCTCTTTTGTATAGTTCCCATCTTCAAATGGATCATTTCCGACCAAAGAATCTTCATAAGCTGCTAGTTTGGTCCGGAGAGTGATATTCATTTTATCATTATCTATGATCCTTGATTTCAACGTAGTCATCCGGCTTGCTGATTCATTCGCTACACAAGTGACATAGGCTTGCTCTTCCCCTAACAAAATCAACAGTTCCTTACTGCGGGTCACTGCCGTGTAGAGCAAATTACGCTGAAGCATTCGCTGATATTGATGGACCATGGGCAAAATAACCATCTTGAATTCACTGCCTTGTGATTTATGGATTGAGCAACAATAAGAAAGAGTGATTTTATTCCATTCGTTTCTTTTATAAGTGACCTCATTTGCATCAAACTGGATAACTAATTCATCCACTTTATCTTCAGAATCTTTTGCCAAGATGATACCCGTGATTTCTCCCATATCTCCATTGAATACATTCAATTCGGGAGTATTGACTAATTGGAGGACTTTGTCTCCTATCCGATAAACGGTGTCGTTCCAATGTACTTCCTTTTTTCCAGGTTTCCCTGGATTGAATATCTCCTGCATCATTTTATTTAACGCATCGATCCCTGCAGGTCCCCGATACATTGGTGCTAATACTTGGATATCTTGTGCACGGAATCCCTTATTTTTCGCTTTTTCCACAATTTTAGAGATCAAGGGTTCAATTTGATAAGCATCACTTCGGAAATAGGAACGATCTTTTTGATTCTTTGTGAAATCTTTTGGCAGACGTCCTTCTTTGATCTCATGGGCAAGAGGAATAATACTAGAACCATCACCTTGCCGATAAATCTGATTGAGTTCCATTTTGGGAATTTGTTCGATTTCCAAAAGATCATGAAGTACTTGACCAGGACCGACAGAGGGAAGCTGATCTTTGTCTCCTACTAAGATAACTTGCATATTCGTCGGAATCGCTTTGAATAATGTGTTAGCCAGCCATGTATCGACCATAGACATCTCATCAACAATCAAAAGTCCGCCTTCTAATTCTTTCGTACTGACTGAAGGTGTTTTTTCCCGTCCATTCAGCCCCAGAAGACGATGGATCGTACTGGCAGGCAGACCTGTCGTTTCGTTCATTCGTTTAGCTGCTCGGCCAGTTGGTGCTGCAAGTAGAATAGGAAAAATTTCTTGGGTATATTTTGAAGGATCCAATTCCAGTCCGTTCAACTCTGCAAAAAGATTGACGATTCCGTTGATCACAGTAGTTTTCCCCGTACCTGGTCCTCCTGTTAAAATAAATAGAGGGGAACGGATTGCTTCAGCGATAGCTTGTTCTTGCGAAGGTCCATACTGTATGCCGAATATTTTTTCGATACGCCGAATATTCTTCTGCACTTCTTTTTCAGGATAATGGATTTCTTTTTTACGACTGAGAAGGCGCTGGATCGAATTACCGATCCCCCATTCAGAAAAGTACAAACTGTTTTCGTAAAGATTAGTCTCTTCTTGTTGTATCTTTCCTTCTTCAACAAGTTGGATAATTACAGTAGCAACCTGATTAGGCTGGATTTCAATTGGGCGACTTGTTTCTAAAATACGGATCGTTTGCTGAAGCAATGTCTCCGCCGGTACGTATGTATCTCCTGTTTGAACTGCATGCTGAAAAATCTGATGCAAGATAGCTGCTCGAATTCTTCTCGGTGAATCTGCTGCAATACCGATTTGTTCGGCTAGATTATCTGCACGTTTGAACCCGATTCCTTCTATGTCTTCGACTAGCTGGTACGGATTTTCTTCGATGATATCCAAAGACTCGTTCTTATAGGCCTGGTAGATACTGAAAGCTAACTGACTACCGAACCCGTAACGATTCAGTCCCATGATCACTTGATCCATCCCGTGGTTTAGCCGAATCGTCTCAGCAAGCATTTCTCTTTTTGGCTTCGTCAAACCGGAGATTTGTTTTAATACCGAAGGATCAGCAATGATTTTTTCGATAGCATCTTCTCCCAGCAATTCTACAATTTTTTCTGCTGTTTTCTTCCCGATTCCTGGGAATTTTTCGCTGGAAAGATACGCTACGATCCCATTTGCAGTTGTTGGCTTTTCTTGCTCATATCTTTCGAGTTTAAGCTGCCTTCCGTATTTAGGATGATCCACTAATTCTCCATAAAAACGATAAGTCTCATTTTCTTGAATATCGCCGAAACTTCCGGTGACTACAATCTCTTTTTCACGGTAATCAGCTGTGGTTTCACTGATGTGTACCAAAAGCACTTTGTAAAAATTACTAGGATTTTGAAAAAAAATCGCGGCAACTGTACCAACGAAATAAGGCATTTCTTCTGGCTGCATCGGAAGCCGCCTCCTTCTTCTATAATAAAGGTTCTGGTGCTGTTTCAGTTCCTAAAAAATCTGTTTGGTTCCATACTTTCAGTTCATATGGCAATAATCTGCAAGGCTCTTCAGTCTCTAAAATCGTCAAACTACTATTGAACAATCCACCCATTTCACGCAACTCACTTAGCTCTTTTCCTGTCATCCATTGAATGGCTGCAGTTAAAGAAGCTCCATGTCCTACGAATAAAAGTGGGCCATCTTTATGTTGGGCAACCGCATCTGCTACAACAGTTTCGATACGTGTGATTGCCGATTCAATCGTTTCTCCGTGAAAAGGAGAAGGATCGTACAGATCTAAATGATTACGCAAATTCGGCAGATTATCCGGATATTTCTGGTACATTTCATCGATCGACTGACCTTCTAAAGTACCCAGCCCTAGTTCTCTTAGCTTATCTGTATAAAAAATCTCTACCGGACGAGCAAGCTCTTTGTTGATACCTTCTGCTGTATCACGTGCTCGCTTTGCTGTACTGGAATAAATTGCTTTAAAAGGAACATATTTTACCTTTTTCCCAAATGCTTTGATTTCTTCGTAACTTTGTGGCAAAAGCGGAGAATCGCCATTGCTCCCTTGAAAACGTCTTTCCTGATTCCATTGTGTCTTCCCATGTCGGGTAAAATATAGTTCCATACGCAGCAAACTCCTGTCTTTCTTTTATTTTACTCTATAATAAACTGTCTAATCCAGCTTGTCATTTTCATAGTGATGCGTCAATTCTAAATTAGGGAATCCTTGCTGGCGAAGTGCTTCATACACTATCATTGCAGCTGTATTCGATAAATTCAATGAGCGGACATGCTCATCATTCATAGGGATGCGTAAACACTTTTCTTCGTTTTCACGCATAAATGTTTCTGGCAAACCGGTTGTTTCTTTTCCAAATAAAAAGAAGTGCTCTTCTCCATCAGCAAAATTTTCGTCACTATATACTTTATGGGCAAATTTTGAGATCAAATGTAGTTTACGATTACCTAAAAATGTTAAAAAAGCTTCTAAATTACTGTGGTAAGTAATATTTACATCATTCCAATAATCCAACCCTGCCCGTTTTAGATGTTTGTCATCAGTTGAAAAACCTAGTGGCTCGATTAAATGAAGCGGAGTATTCGTGGCTGCACACGTACGGGCAATATTTCCAGTGTTTGCAGGGATTAATGGTTCAAATAAAACGATATGATTCATCAGGATCATTCCTCTCATATTTATGTTCGTTTCTATTTTCTGACAATTTGATTTTTGCATAAAAAAAAACGTATCAACTCGGTGTCAGTCACTGCGAGTCGTTACGTTAGTGAAGCTCTTCTCACTAACTTTTATCAGAACAGGAACCTGATAAAAACCAATGAAAAAACAACTTGTTGCTAATATAACACCCTCAACTTTTTTTTGCAACCTCTACTCATTAAAAACTGCTAGAAAAACGTTTTCTCTTAGTTCCTTTTAATAATTCTATGTCAATTGTAATCTTCTTCAAAGGATTCTTATATAAGTCTGCTTTGATTCGCTCTTCTACCTGCCACTCTAAAGGTGACATGGCCAAAAGGTCTTTTTGATTTTCCTCTGGTATCTCAAATTCATAGGTTACACGCTGACGTTCAGTTAATTTCATTGCTTCAGCAAACTTGGCTACTACACGTTCATTGGAATAACTCTGTTTTTCAGGTTGATTCGGATAAAAAGCCTGACGTAGTTCCTTTAAATAATTTTCTTGTGGCACCACCTTCAACACTTCTCCATCTTCTGAGAGTACACGTTGGAATTCTTGGTAATGAGAAGGCGAAAAGATATTTAAAACCGCGTTGAATGTTTGATCAGCAAACGGCAAATTGGTCAAATCAGCTACACACCAAAATGCTTCGGCAGATTGTTCTGTAGCTGCGTAGACTCCTTCTTTTGAAATATCAAATCCAACAGCATTTTGAATCTTTTTCAATTTTGAAAGTTCATTCAAGAAGCTACCTTCTCCGCAGCCAACATCTAATAGCGAGACTTCTTCAGGTAAATGCTGCGCAATAGTCTCAATAACGGGCTGATACATGCCAGATTGGATCATTCTACGCCTTGGAACGAACATTCCTTGATCGTATTCTGTTTTAACCGCATGGGATAAAAAATAAAGTGTTCCTTTTTTGGAAAGGTCAAAACGGTGATTATTTTTGCATATCAAGCCATTATCAGACTTTTTTACTTCTTCTTGGCAAACCGGACAGCGGAACAGCTGATGATTTTCTGCCAAAAACTGGCGTCCTCGGTCGATTTTTTTTAACATAGTTCCCCCTCATTTCTGTTTTATCTTACCGTTAGATGCTCACTTTGGCAACTGCTAAAAATATGATACAATGCCTAGAAGAAAGTGAAAGATAAAGGAGAAGATTAGATGATCAAAGAATTTTGCGCTGAAAACTACACATCTATTCCTCTAGCAATTTCTAGAGGAGCCGATCGGATCGAATTGTGTGACAACTTAGCGGTCGGTGGCACAACCCCGAGTACTGGTGTGATCGAAGAAACGTTAAGTTATGCTGGGGAAAAAGATATCCCCGTAATGACGATTATTCGTCCTAGAGGGGGCGACTTCGTCTATAACGATATCGAATTGAAAATCATGCATACTGATTTGATTGAAGCAAAGAAATTAGGGACGGATGGCGTAGTATTTGGTTGTCTTACTCCTTCAGGCTGGCTAGACGAAGAGGCCTTAGAACTATTGATCGAAACAGCAGAAGGGTTGCAGATCACCTTCCATATGGCTTTTGACAGTATTCCTGAAGATCGGCAATTCGAAGCAATCGATTGGCTGGTAGAACATGGTGTTGACCGTATCTTGACTCATGGCGGTCCTGCTGACAAAACTATTGTAGAAAATTTCCCACGGCTTAAGGAATTGATTGCCTATACAGATGGCCGCTTAATCATTTTGCCTGGTGGTGGTGTCACTGCAGAGAATGCAGCACATGTAGCTAAAGAATTGAACGTAAGCGAAGTACACGGAACCAAAATCGTGGATCTTCAGTTATAATCTTATAAACAAAAAAACATTTGCAACAGGCATAATGCTTATTGCAAATGTTTTTGTTTTTTTACATAAAATAGCCCATAAATAAAGAAGCAATATTGAAATAAATCAGTACACTCGTCAAATCGCTCAAAGTCGTGATAAAGGGACCGCTTGCTACTGCTGGATCAAATCCTAGACGATCCATTAGCATCGGGATTAAACTACCTGCAAGATTCGCCACTGTGATTGCAAATAGCATAGCCATCCCTATGACAAACCCCAAGATAAAATTATGTTTCCAAAAACCTACGATTAGAAAAATCGTGATCCCCGTAACAGCTCCTGTGACAACGCCGGTCAAGACTTCAGCCAAAACAAGTCGAACAAATCCATGATCTTTCTCATCAGAAATCGCAAGTCGACGAACAGCCACAGCTAGCGACTGGGTTCCAGCATTACCGGCAGTTCCTGTAATCAGCGAAATGAAGACTGCTAAAATACTCGCTTCACTTACCAAGTCTTCATAGTGACTGATTAAAGAAGCGGTCGACATACCTAAAAACAACAGAGTGATCAGCCAAGGCAAACGTCGAGACGCTGCCTTTACTGGATTTTCATTAATTTCTTCCACATTGACCCCGGCAAGTCCTGAATAATCGCTAGCAGCTTCATCATCAATAACGTCGATGATATCATCGACTGTGACGATTCCTAACAAATGATCATCATAATCGGTAACAGGAAGAGCTAAGAAGTCATAATCCCTAAATGTTTGTGCCACATCTTCTTGGTCGTCGCCTACATGAACTGAAAGCACTCGTTCGCTCATCAGATCAGAAATCATTGCGTCGTCATCATTCACGATTAGGTCGCGCAGAGAAATAACCCCTACTAGCTGGCCTTCTTGATTAACGACATAGATGTAATAGATTGTTTCAGCTACATCTGCTTCGTTCTTCAGCACGTACATCGCAGAGCGAACAGTTTGATTGGCTACGATCGAAACAAATTCAGTTGTCATGATCGCGCCAGCTGTTTCATCCTCGTAATGGAGAAGTTCCTTGATTTCACTGGCATCGTCTGCCGACATCAAACTTAAATATTTAGCAATTTGCTTTTTATCCAGCGTATTAAGCAAGTCAACAGCATTATCTGTATACATCTCAGAAAGCATATCAGCTGCATAGCTAGGACGCATTTCATCTAGGTATTCTTTCATATGTTCGTTGTCTTCTTCAATCACATCGAACATATCCGCTAATTCTTTAGGCGACAGATAGGAATAGATCAGCTGCCTGTTCTCTTCTGTAAGAGATTGGTAGAATTGCCCCTGCTCATAGATATGCATCTCTAAAAAACTGTTTCTGAATGCCTGAATATTATTTTCCCTTAAATCTTGAGTCAACTGGGCAAATCTTTCCTCTAATTCTTGATTTTCATCCAAACCAATCTCACCTCGCCTTATTCTTCAAACCGTCTCACAACTGCCTCCATGTCTGCGGCTAAAGGCTGCTTGAACTCCAGCAACTCTTCTGTAAATGGATGGTAAAAACGCAGATCATAACAATGAAGGGCTTGTCTTTTTATTCCCAGATCCATTCGCCCGCCATACATATCATCACCGAGCAGGGCACAGCCAATTGTGGAAAAATGAACTCTTATTTGATGTGTCCTTCCTGTATGCAGCTGGATATCAACTAACGCGATTTCTGTTAGTCGCTTCTCTATCCAGTACTCAGTCTGTGCCGAACGTCCTTCATCAGAGACCATTCGCTTCAATAGCGAAGAATAATCTCGGGCGATCGGCAAATCGATATGTCCATGTGCCGATAAATCTGAAAGCCTTCCACTGACTAAGGCCTGATATTTTTTCACAAACTTCTTTTCACGAAGTTGCATATCTAATTTTGCGTGCGCAAATCCATGCTTTGCAAAAAGCATCAAACCAGATGTATCCCGATCTAGTCGCGTCACCACATGGATTACTTGGTTTTCGTAACCTTGTTTTTTATAATAAGCCTTTACACGATTAGCCATTGTCCCATTTGGATGGTATTGGGCAGGAATAGACGAAACGCCTGCTGGTTTATTTACTACCAGAACGTGTTCATCTTCATACACGATATCGATCGGTGTTTCATCCAAAAGTACGGTTTCATGTTCTCCTTCAGCAGGAATCACAATGGTTACCTTATCATCCTTAGCTAGAGAAAACAAGACATTTTCTACTTGATCATTAACTTTGATTTGACCGCCTTGAAATTTTATTTTCGCTAACAGACCCTTTGAGATCCCTTTTTCTTTTAAAAAATATTTTACTTGCTGAGAATGATCTTTCTCATAATCCCATGTAAACTGCATATCAATCCTCACTAATAAAGGCATCTTTCACACGATGCCAAAAATGCATATGTCGATAAGAAGCAAAATGGATCCGTTCTTCTGCTATTCGATAATAAATTGAGCGGATATTTGCTTTTGCGACATTCAATTGATCAACCGTTACAAGATAATCTTCTGTATTTTCCAATTTTATTTCTAGCCATTCATCATGGGCAATCACGATCGGAGAACCCA
This sequence comes from Enterococcus sp. E4-150, assembly GCF_035726465.1. Lineage (NCBI taxonomy): Bacteria > Bacillati > Bacillota > Bacilli > Lactobacillales > Enterococcaceae > Enterococcus > Enterococcus sp. E4-150. The sequence goes on from NZ_JAPRGK010000003.1 coordinate 196,952, forward strand.
AAGTACGAAACACTCGATTATTCAGTGAAGCAATCTCTGCCAACTGAAAGGCATTGATACTAGGATGGATCACAGCACCGCCGACACTTTTATTATATGCTGTCGAACCAGTAGGCGTAGAAATCGTCAATCCATCTCCTCTAAAACTTTCAAACAGCTCGTTTTTGATGTATACATCGGCTACCATCGTACGATTGGCCCGTTTAATCGTTGATTCATTCAGTGCTAAAAAATGCTGGTCCGGTGTTTCATCCAAATAACTGATCCGAACATCCAGCAAGGGATAACTAACACTTTGTTCCCGGTTCGTTCGTAAGCTGTCTACTAGTTCTTCCAGCTCGTAATCCCGCCAATCCGTGTAAAACCCTAAATGACCTGTATGCACGCCCAAGAAACGCACATCATTCAGACAATGACTGTAGTGATGGAACGCCGACAATAATGTGCCGTCTCCGCCGACTGAGATGACCAATTCTGGCTCATGATCATCTCGTTGAATCCCTGCTTGTTCTAAAAGTGCGTTCAAACGTTCTGTCACTTCTATAGTCTTTGCCTCTTTATTATGAACGATCGCTACTTTCATCCCCTGCCTCCTCTCTTTCGCTTTCTTTCTTCAAAAGCGTTCGATAGTAGACATCATCTGATTTTCCTCTTCCATGGGAGAATAACCGCTGTGCTTCTTGGATTTCTTCACGGATACTGGACATCTCTTCATCCAACTGATAGGCAGCTTCTGCCGCACGCTGAAGTCGTTCACTCATTTCTTCTGGAAAAACGCCTTGATATTTATAATTCAGCGAATGCTCAATCGTTGCCCAGAAATTCATCGCAAGAGTCCGAATCTGGATTTCCGCCAAAATTTTCTTCTCACCGCTGATCAGCTGTACAGGATACTCGATCACCAGATGATAAGAACGGTAGCCACTTGCTTTTTTATTTGTGATGTAATCTCGTTCTTGGAGAACTTTCATGTCTTTTCTTTTACGGATGATCTCAACAACTTGATGGATATCTTCTACAAACTGACACATGATCCTTAACCCGGCAATATCAGACATTTCTTCTTCTAAACGTCCCATTGGAATATGCCGTAATTGTGATTTTGTTACAATACTATCGACTGGCTTGACTCTCCCAGTGACAAATTCAATCGGGACATGTCGATTTTGTTCACGGAACTGTTTGCGGATCCCCCGCAGTTTCACTTTCAATTCTGATACAGTTTGTTCATATGGTGCTAAAAATGCTTCCCAATCTCGTTCCATAGCTGATACCTCTACTTCATTAACATTCATTGTTTATTCTACCATATATGCAAAGTTTTTTCGTACTCTTGATTTATGCATTGACCAAAAAAAGAAAATTAGGCAAAATAGACAAAAAGGAGTCGATCAAATGACACAAATGCTTGAAATCGAATATAAATCTATGCTGACAAAGCAAGAGTACGAGATATTCATCGCTCACTATCAATTAACAGATAAAGATTTCCGTGTACAGACTAATATTTATTTCGATACCGTTGATGAACAGCTGAAGAAACAAAATTGTGGCCTACGGATCCGTTTCGTTGGTCATCAAGCTGAATATACATTAAAAACACCTGCTGAAAAAGGGCGTCTCGAAACAACGGATACCTTTATAACAGAAGAAGCAGAAGCATTTATCTTCGAAAAACGTCTGCCTCGTTCAGGCGCAGTTTTTCAAAAACTTTCTGATTTGAATATCGATCCTGCTTCATTAATCCAAACCGGAAAGCTTACAACAAAACGGGCTGAATTTCCTATTGAAGAAGGACTTTTAGCTATTGATGAAAGCTGGGGAGACAATCTACACGATTTTGAACTGGAACTAGAGGTAGGGGATGCATCTGTGGGAAAAATTGCTTTTATAAATTTTTTAAAACGTTTTTCTTTACCTTATCGTCCTGCTAAAAACAAGATCCAACGTATGCTTGAAGCTAAAAATTAGAAACCTTTCATTTTCACAAGGCACTTGAGTTCATTTTTTTACTTTTTTCTGTTAAGTTATAGGATGTGAAAGAATCTAGTCACTAGTTGTATAGAATCTATTTTGGGGGAGATTCATATGATCGAAATCTATTTATTTGTTAATCCTTTAGGGGAATACTGTTTCGAAATGGAACAACAGTTATTACAATTTATCGAAGAAGAGTACGGGACACCATCAAAAGAAAAGATGCAATTTCGCTTTCTTCCTTTGGTCAATTTGCAGACAATTGGGGATGTCATGCAACAAAAAGGAATTTCTCAGAACAATCTTGAGGAACGTAATCACTTATTCTCAATGACTTATTCTGCAGCATTAGACTGCAAAGCGGCGCAGTTTCAAGGAAAGAAAAAAGGCCGCCGTTTTTTGATCAAATTGCAAGAAGCAGTCGGCTGTAATGACATACCATATTCTCAAGAACTTGCTGAATCCATATTTGAAGAAATCGGCGGCGATTTGAATATGTTTAAAGAAGATCGGCAGTCTGACTTCGTTAAAGAAGTATTCTTTTCTGATCAAAAAATTGCTCGGGAAATGGGCATCACAAAACACCCTTCTGCAGTCGTTTACAATTATGCCTGCGACCGTGATTTTGGTGTTTTAGTAGAAGTAAAAGGTACAAGTAGCCTTTGGAGAATCACAGAGCTGTGTAAAACAACAGATAACTCATATCAAGTTTTTAATGGTGAACATTTACATACAAATGATTCTCAGTTCCATTCAAGAACTAGCCATTTACACTTGCTTTCTAATTAAAAAAATACGTCGACTCCCTTACAAGAGAGCCGACGTATTTTTTTCGTTTCTATTCGAGAAAATCAAAAATAGAAAGCCTTATAAACGATCGATCAATTCTTCTAATTCATTTAGACGTTGTTCAAACATCGACATTGCATCTTCGATATATGCAGCCTGTGTCATATCAACTCCTGCTTTTTTCATTACTTCCACAGGATAATCGCTGTTACCTGCTTTTAGGTAAGCCAAGTAGTTCTCTAGTGCCTCTGGTTCCTGGTTTAGTATTTTCTTCGCCAGTGCTGAAGCAGCAGAAAAGCCAGTCGAGTATTGGAAAACATAGTAATTATAATAAAAATGCGGTATCCGTGACCATTCGAATTTAATTTCTGGGTCTTCTTCGACTGCTGGACCATAATATTTTGCATTCAATTTACCATAACTATCACTTAGGTATTCACTAGTCAATGGCACACCTTTTTCATCTTCCGTATGCATGAAATGCTCGAATTCAGCGAATTGTGTCTGGCGGAAAACTGTTCCTTTAAACCCATCCAAGTAATGGTTGAGTACATAAGCCCGTACACGAGGGTCTTTTTCTGTTTCCAATAAATACTCCGTTAGGATATTTTCATTCGTTGTCGAAGCAATTTCTGCTAAAAAGATGGAGTAGTCGCCGTACACATAAGGCTGGTTCGAACGAGTGAAATAACTATGAACACTATGTCCCATTTCGTGGACAAGCGTAAATAGCTGATCCAGCGTATCATGCCAATTCAATAAAATATATGGATTTGTGTCATAGCTTCCCGAAGAATAAGCACCGCTTCGTTTCCCTTTATTTTCGACAACATCGATCCAACGTTCAGAGAATGCTTTTTCTACGATGGCCATGTATTCTTCACCCATTGGTTTCAGTGCTTCTAAAGCTTTTTCTTTTGCTTCTTCGTACGTAAAGGTAATTGGAGCTTCCCCTAAGACCGGTGTATAAAGATCATACATGTGCAGTTTTTCCACTTCTAATAAACGTTTCCGTAATTCCATGTATCGATGTAACAAAGGCAAATGCTTGTTTACCACGTCTACCAAAGTATCGTATACACTTTCAGGAATATGATTATTGCTCAAAGACGCTTCTCTGGCAGAGCTGTAATTACGGACTTTCGCTTTAAAATTATGTCCTTTTATATGTGTGCCTAAAGTAGAAGCAAATGTATTTCTAAATTGTTCGTAAACACTGTACAATCCCTTAAATGCTGCTTCGCGTACCCTTCGATCCGTGCTTTCTAGCAACTGACCATACACGCCATGAGATAATTGGACTATTTCACCATTTTCTCCTTCAATCGTTGGAAAAACTAGATCTGCATTATTCAAAACAGCAAATGTATCACTTGAAGCATCAAAGATTTCACCTGCTCCAGCAAGAAGAGATTCCTGCTCAGCAGATAAGACATGGGCTCGATTATCTACTATTTGCTGGATATAATGGCGATAGACTTCCAATTTTGGTTCTTCTTTGAAATATTGCCAAATCTGGTCATCTGACAATTGCAATATTTCTGGTTCAAACCAGGAAACGGCTTCACTAACTTTCGAAAACAGACTGCTTGCTCTTGCATAAAGCGCTTGGTAATCTGTATTTCCAGTGTCTTGATCGTTTTTAAGGTGCGCATATACATAAATGACTTCAGTTTGGCGATAAACCCTCAATACGAATTCAATCGCATTTAAAAATTGAGAAGCGCCTTGATCAAGTGTTCCTTTGTGTTTTTCAGATTGTTTTAACTCTTCTGATAATTCCAAATATTTCTCATCAAACTCTTGGTCGCTTGAAAAGATCTTGGTCAAGTCCCAAGTTAAATTTTCAGGCAATTCTTCTCGTTTTGGCAACTGCTTTACTTCCATGAAATCCACTCCTTTTCTTCCCTTAGCTCTATCTATCAAAATAGATCATAGTCTAACATCCACATGTCACAGCATCTAACTTTTCTACTCATTCATGTGTCTGCTTCCATCAATTTTAGCATAACTAAATCTTGTTTTACATAGAAAACCGATTCCTAGCCTATTTTTATACTTACTATTTTTTCAAAGAAGACAAGTGTATGCATTCGTTAAAAAACTGCTGATAGACCATCTCTTCATCAATCATAGGAAAAAGCCATTCCCTTTTATGTTCTTTTATTTGGCAAAGCCATGAGTTGAAATCAGGAACTTTCTGGTTTTCCAAGGCTTCTTCGTACAACATTCGATAAAGAAAAACCTGTTCTTGTAAATAAAAGAAAAACCGACTTTTTTGATAGATCCACGATGATAGATGCAAAAGATGTTTATGACGCAAGTAGCATTGTTCTTGTATGGATACTGTATTCTTTTGCTTGTGAATAAGTTGGCGTGTCAGCCATTTCTTCCCATCTTCACTCACTTTTTCTATTTTTTTCATTTGGTTCATTTTAATTTCGTTACTAGTGAATATTTCTTTAAGGTCCCTACTAGAAAAAGTCCAGCAGCTACTGCAAAAGGAAATATGCCCTGATACAGTCTCTGTAATATGATGATACAAATAAAGCTTTTGTTTCTTGAGAACAGCTTTCCAGCAATGCACTCCTCTTTTTCTATTATAGTAGCAGCAACTTTTTTCTATCAATGAGAATTGCGATTGTCCAAGAAAAGAATTCCCAAGTATCCACCATACTTGGTAACTGTTATTCAAATAATTTTGGGTTCTTTCAATAAATCTCTGGTGAGACAGTCTAGAACATTGGATTTCTATTGCTAGATTCGCCAACAAAATATCCGGCCTTTGCCGCAACCTCGGCAAATAGGCTTCCAAAAATACTGGTTCTACTGACTGTCCCAGCCAATTCATGAAGCATTCCTTTAACTGTAAGTGCTCTTTTGATTCTCTTTCACTAAAGACCGAACAGTTATCTGATTTTTGATGGGCAAAATGAGCACATTTTTTCTTTCCCTTTTTCAAAATCACTCTTTTTCGACAGCCACGACAATAATATTTCTTTCCTTTTTCTGCATGTTTAGCAAAACAGCACTTATTATATTCATTCATTGCAAGCAGCATTTTTCTCCCTCTGAACTTATTTACGTCTAAGAATTTATTTACACGAAAAAAGAGGGCGTGAAAAAGCTATTCTGCATCAAGTAATAAGAACAGCTAAACAAAAATAGTTCCCAATATTTTTCGTTTGGTTGGGCTTGTTACCGCAGATGCAAGCTTTTGAACACTATTTATACGAAAAAAAGACTGCGACACAATTTTTGTCACAGTCTCTTACTATAATGCTGATTTATACAAAATAAAATTTCGTTCGCTCGATAGCATTACGCGCCATCAGACATTTTCCATATTCATTCAATGTTTCTGGTGTACGATCGCTCTTTTCAGCAAACTCCAAAATTCGAGCAATCTGATTCTCTACATCCGCTTGGTTGAGATTTTCCATCCAGAAGTGAACGACTAGGTAATAGCGCTCTTCGAATAAATACAAATCAGTCCAAGCAGACTCTAGTTCGACATCTGTTGCAAGTTGGATCACTTGTTCAAAATCTTCAAAAGCAAAAGTTGCTTGTCTTTCCTGTTCTTCTAGGGCGCTTCCAGATAATTCTTCCTCCGGATCGCTGCCAATAATCTGCTGACGAAGAAAGTCACTCACATCTTCTGAATCAACAGTAGAATCTTCTGATTGAGAAATTTCTTCATCCGGAAGATTTTTACTGATAAACAGTTCTAATCCGTCTCCTTTTGGCAAAACTTGGAAAGTGACAGCTTCGCTTCCTCGGAACTCCTCTTCGATATCAACTTCTTCCAAAATACTATAAAAGAAATTTTCGATTTCTTTGTGATTGCCAAGTAAATCCAAAAATGAAACGCCCCGTTCCTCTAAATCTTCATGACCAATTAGTACACGGATCGTATTTTCATTAATATGTTCCATTTCCATTTTGCTACACCTCACTTTGCCACAATGTTTAATATAGATTCATTGTAGCGAAATCAGCTTAAATGTAAAGAAAAAAAATCTCGCTGTTAAGTGAATTTAATAAAACCAGCGGATTTTTCAACCTTTCAAGCTATCTTATTTAACTATAACATTTTTGGCAGACGAATACTATATAGCCGACTTTTCAGCTAATTTTCCCTCTCTATTTTTCGTGCAATCATCATCTTCTACTACCTTTTTATACATCTAATCAAGAATACTTTTTGTAAAAACAAAAAAACTTGGAAAAACTATCTTTGTAATAGTCTTTTCCAAGTTTCGTATTATCCTTCTATAATCCAGCCATCAATTGTGCTTGACGTAATTCTAATTGTCGTACATCGCGCGGTAGGAACCGACGAATTTCATCTTCATTAAAACCAACTTGCAGACGTTTATCATCAATCATGATTGGACGGCGAAGCAATCCAGGATTGTTTTGCACAAGTTCCAATAATTCTTGTAACGGCAGATCATCTAAATCCATGTTCAGTTTTTGGAATACTTTGGAACGTGTCGAGATGATTTCTTCTGTTCCGTCTTCTGTCATTTGTAAAATCGCTTTTAATTCAGAACTGTTCAATGGTTCTGAAAAAATATTACGTTCAACAAATGGAATCTGATGTTCTTGCAACCACGCACGAGCCTTTCTGCAGGAAGTACAACTTGGGGAAGTATATAATGTTAACAACGTGCACCACTCCTTTTCGTGATAAGAATCACTTTTTTGTAACAGAAGATCATAATAATCTTCCATCTGTTTCTATTATACATAATCAACTTTTAAATAGCTACCTTTTTTTCATAATTTTTTTAAAAAAATGAAAGTTATCTAAGGTTAATATACAGTAAAACCAGCATTCTCGCTTTTTTTATCATTTAAAAATTAGAGTTTTCAAATCTAATTCAAATTTTTCAAACATATGAAACAGCGTATAAAACTGTACTATTATTTCATCTCAAAAGCTAAATGAAACCGATTTCTTAAGATTTTTTATGTTTTTTATTTCTTTAATAATAATGTTTTCTGTCATTTTAAATAATACTGTTCTTTATCATAACGCTTATTTTCTCTGTTATATAAGCGTAGTATTTTAAAGCAATGATTACTAAATAAAATTTACTATAAACAAATAAATCAAATAACGTTATTTTATGTTTGAATAGTTATATTGAGACTGTATTAAAAAAATAAATCTTTCGAAAATTCCACAGAGATTGCATTAAAATAAATCAATCGACTTTTACCATAATGATTAATTTGTTCATCAAACTTATTGACGTGTTTCACGATTTTTAGTGAAAAAAACTGAAATATAAAAACCTTATTCTGTCAAGGAAATAGAAATATAGTAAGAAAAACCTTTATTTATCAGCTTTTTTAGACAATTTTTTCTGTTACAATAGTCAAGGATTTGTGAAAAAATCAATGAAAACCGAAAGGCGTGTAAAATTTTGATTAAATCAGTTGTGTTTGATGTTGATGATACGATGTATGATCAGCAGCAGCCATTTCGAAACGCGGTCAAAAGAGTCGTTCCGCTTGTTTCAGATGCAGATATGCATCCACTATATATCCGGTTCCGCCATCATAGTGATGAAAACTTCCCAAAAGTAATGGCAGGAGATTGGACACTAGAATATATGCGAGCACATCGGATCAGCCAATCACTAAAAGATTTAGACTACCCTCATATTACGGAAGAAGATGGCCTCTTATTTCAAAAAATTTACGAGGAAGAACTTGATAATATCTGCTTGCATGAGGAGGTCAAAAAAACCCTCGATTTCTTGAAGGAAAAGAATGTCCCATTAGGAATTATCACAAATGGGCCGACTGACCATCAGACAAAAAAACTGAAGCAACTTCAATTGAACAATTGGATTCCTTCCCGCAATATGCTCATTTCTCAAGCAACAGGTTTCCAAAAACCAGAAAAAGAGATTTTTCAGCTGGCTGAGAAAGAATTTCATATGCTTCCAGAAGAGACCTTATACGTTGGCGATAATTACGACAATGATGTTCTAGGTGCAAAAAGTGCTAACTGGCAAGCGCTTTGGTTCAACCATCGAGAACGCAATATTGAACAGACTCCAATTTGCGATATCGAGATTTCTTCTTTTGATCAGCTGTTAGAGACAATGAAGACAATCTTTGTATAACCTTTAAAAATAGAAATAAAAAAATGATAGCAAGGAAGCTGGGATAAAATGGAATCCCAGCCTCCTTGCTATTTTTTAAATCAAATAAACAATCGCTTCTTTAGAAAGACTTTCTTACCCATTACTGAACGCTTTTTCGAGTCTCTTACTCCTCGATTTCTCCTACACTTAAAATCATGCGGATGTCTTCTTCAGTCAGTTTCGTCAACTGTTCTTCATTACCTTGGATCACTTTTTGGAACAGTTCGCGTTTTTCTTGCTGGAGTGAATCCATGCGTTCCTCAATCGTTCCTTCAGAGATCATACGCCACACTTCTACCACATTTTTTTGTCCGATCCGATGTGCACGTCCAGCAGCTTGTTCTTCAATGGCAGGATTCCACCAAAGATCATACAAGATGACCGTATCTGCTCCCGTGAGATTCAATCCAGTTCCCCCAGCCTTTAAGGAAATCAGAAAAACATCTTTTTCGCCAGCATTAAATGCGTCTACCATACTTAACCGATCTTGTGGTTTCGTACTGCCTCTTAAATAAAATGTCGAGATCCCTAGCTCGGCTAACTCTTCTTGCAAGATAGTCAGCATCCCTGTAAATTGAGAAAACAGCAAAACTCTTCGTTTGTTCTCTTTGGCAGCTACCAGTAGATCTTTTACTTGTTCGAGCTTGCCGGAACCGCCTTGGTAATCTTCAATAAACAGACGAGGATCGCAGCAAATTTGTCGCAGTCTTGTCAGACCAGCAAGTATCCCGATCCGGTTTTTCTTGAATGCTTCAGAATCCATTGATGTGATTTCTTCACGCATTTGACGCAAGTAAGCTAAATAAACAGTTTTTTGTTCTTCTGTAAGTGCAGAATATAGATTCATCTCTGTTTTTTCCGGCAAGTCTTTCAACACAGTTTGTTTATCTCGCCGTAAAATAAACGGTCGAATCATTTGCGCAATTTCTTCTGCGGCAAGTTCCCTGAATTTTGTTTTAGTCGGGAAAAATCCTGGCATAATCGTTGCAAACAATGACCACAATTCTTCTAAATTATTCTCGATTGGTGTCCCACTCAGTGCAAACCGCTGAGGTACAGCTAATTCTCTCAATGCTTGTGCAGTTTTCGTACTGCTATTTTTGACCATTTGTGCCTCATCAAGAATCAAATAATCAATTTTTTGCGACTGATAATTAGCTAGATCCTGTCTTAAGCTGGCATAAGAAGTCACTCGGATATCTGTGTCTTTAGCCAGTAATTCTTCACGTTCTTTTTTATTCCCATTGATTACTTGGATACTTAAAGAAGGGGCGAATTTTCTCACCTCTGCCTGCCAGTTGTAAATTAAGCTCGCAGGCGCTACGATCAAAGCAGAGAAGCTTTTCCGTTCTTCTTTTTCCGAAAGTAAAAAGGCAATTGTCTGTAGTGTTTTCCCAAGTCCCATTTCATCGGCTAAAATACCGCCAAACTGATAATGACCTAACATCTTCAACCATCGAAAACCTTGCTTTTGATAATCTCTCATCGTTGCATTCAATCCTTTGGGAAGCTGTGCCTGGTATCTTTCTGGATGAATGAGATCTTGTACCATCGTTTGGAACGATTCACTAAAAGTAGCATTGCTTTTTTCCAATTGATTTTGAATGATCAATCCTTGATTTTTAGGTACATGGATCGTTCCTTCTTCTGTACGTATCGATTCCCGTAATTGTTGCAACACTTGGCTTGTTTGTTGAAATTCTTCTGAATCAAAAGAAAGAACCTGACCATTTTCTAATGTATAAAAAGCATCATTTCTCAGCAAGCTTTGCAGGACATGATCGATTTCTTGCTCCTCTATCCCTGTCACATCGAATCGAATATCGAGCCATGAACCGGTCTCGGTTACTTCGATTTTCGGTTGATGTTTATGCGCATCTAAATACAACTCTCGCAATTTTCTTCCAAGTCTGACTTCACCAAACTGACGGAAGACAGATAGTTCTGTGCGGAAAAATGCATATAGTTCTTCCCCGCTTGGCAATGGACGTTCATAACCAGTTTCATTTTTCTGGTAGCGATACATTCTGAATAGATCAAGTACTCGTTTCTCTTCTACTGTGTCACGTAACACCTGAAAAGCCTGTTCTGTCGAGACCTCATGCTTCGGGTCAGTCGAATAGATGACTTCGCCATAGACGAAATCGACTCGAGCTTGGATTTTTCCTTTTGCTTTTCGGAAAAAGAAAATAAATTCGACGGGGATATCTGCTACTTCCTCTTCTACTACAGGGGCAATAGCTACGTCGCCGATCTCTGACAGCAGAGGGATAATCTCTTTAAACAAAGACGGTAATTCTTTTTTCTTGAACACTACTTCTGGTTTCTCCAATCGGCGAATCAATTGTTTCCAAGTTTGATAAACCGTTTGTTGATATTTCGTCAGAGAATAAAATGTCCCTTGGATAACTCCCCACTGATAATGCATAAAGAAAAAATCAAAATCATTCAATGCTTGCAGCAAATAATCTTCTCCAAATTTTTCCACTTTAAATGATAAAGGTTTGTTTTGATCGGAAAATTGTATTCCTTGATCGTTTTGTTCATTTATCTGCAGATGCAAACGTGTAGTCTGATTCATCTGCTCTAACAGGAAGCGGGCTTGTTCTACTGGGAGAAGCAGATATCTTTTATCTAGTTTTCCTTTGACTTGTAAGCCGTTCGCACCTAATAATTGATGCGTCTGAGCACTTCCTGCAAGATGCGTGAGTATTTTTTGATCTTCTTTTTGAAACGCCCGTTTATCTAGACGAAACTGGTACTGTTTATTAACAGTGTAAGTTTCTTTTTCTGCGTAAGCTTGTAAAAAATCATAGATGTTTTTTACGATATATGTTTTTTTCGGTGATGCCAATGAACCGATACGCAAGTAAAGTGCCAAAATAGAAAGCTCTGGGTGATACTGATTAGTCTCAATCGTTTCTACTTGGTATTCAATAATCAAAGGTTGCACCGCTTGAGGATTGTTTTGTGTTTTTAGACGAGAAAAACCTTTTGCAATGATTTCTCCCTCACTTGTTGCTTTTACCGGTTCTAGCATTGGCTGGTCTTTTTTCATGATACGAGATAGATTTTTCGACCGTAAATAAAGTTCCACAGCAACTGTATGCTTACAATATTTATGTTCCTCCCAATAGGGACATTGGCAGTAATCTATCTCTTTTGCTGTACCATCCAAATCAACCATATACAATTCACTGCCCAAGACTTCTGCATGCCACACGTTTTCTTCTTGGTCAGGGACAACCGATAACACTCGGCCTTCTTGCAAGTATTGACGTCCACGTGCAATGACTTTTTCTGGAATACTCCATTTCATAGTTACCAATCTCCCTTTTTATCCAAGTTGATAGCGTATTTTGCTTTGTCCGCTACCTTCTGTATCAATTCTTATTTGTTGTAATACTCGTTCTTTCAATTCTCTTACATGACTAATGATGCCGATCATTCTTCCTTCACTTTCGATCGTTTCTAAAGCTTCCATTGCCATTTCCAAAGCTTCTTCATCTAATGACCCAAATCCTTCATCAATAAACAATGCATCGATTGCTACACCACCAGCTTGTGTCTGGATCACATCGGCAAGAGCTAATGCTAAAGAAAGTGCTGCAATAAAACTCTCACCGCCAGACAGGGTATGCGCACTTCGAGACATACCTGCCTGATCATCATAGATATTGATTTCTAATCCGGTTTTCCCTCGATAACTGCCAATGGTATCCGCTAGCTCAAATTGATAACGATTTTTCGTTAAACGTTGGAGATGATCATTTGCTACTTGTAACACTTCTTGAAGATAAACCTGAAGCACATACCGTTCCAAACTAGTCTTCTTAGGATTTTCTCCGTTGAATGTTTGCGAAAGCTGCTGTAATTGCGTAAGCTCATCTAATTTCGTCTGGCTTGTGTGATAAATCGAAAGACATTCATCGTAGATTTTTTGATTACTAATTTTTTGTTCTTGTAAACCGTATATCTTTTCTTGCTTTATTTCGATCATACGTCTTATTTCTTCTAACTGTTGGCTGATCTCTTCTGTATCTGGGAATGTCTCAGTTAGCTGGATATTTTCTAATTGACGCAGCCGGTCAGCTGTCACTAATTGCTCTTCATGATAAGAAGTAACTGTACGTTGGTTTTCTTTATATTGTGCTTGCTGTTGTGCAAATGCACAGATTTCTTCAATTGTTGAAAAATACGACTGGCTTTCTAAATTTTTAGCTATTCTTTCTTGTTCCTTTTCTATTTTTTCATCTATTTTTTCTATTTGTTCATGTTGAAGATCAAGCTGTGTCCGAAGCGTATGAAGATCTTGCAACAATTGCACTCCTGCTTTCTGCTCAACAGCTAGTTGATTCGAGTCTTTTTCTAACTGTTTTTCAAGTCGTCGTATCTCCTCTTCTAAACAGTTACTATCCGTATCTTGCAATTGTTGTTCTAAACTTTTGATTTCTCCTTGCAGTTGCTGGAGCTGATTATTTTTTTCTGTCTGCTGCTGTTTGTAGACAGCTAATTGTTGTTCGAGCTTTTCTGCTTGTTGTCTTATTTCTTTCAGCTCTATTCTTGTATTGGCCATCTTGCTTTTTCGTCTATCTAAAGATTGTTCGATTACTACAAGAGCTGTTTTTGTTTTTTGTTCTGTTATCTCAGGAAATGCCTTTTTCAAAGCCTGTCGCAAGTGTTCTTCTTGTTCAGCCAATTGTATATTCGTTGCCATGATTTTTTGTTCTAAATCTGATAATTGTTGTTGAAGATTATTTTCATGTGCTTCACTTTTGGCAATGATTTGCTGAGTTCTTTCTACAGCAGACTCAGCTTCTGCCAGTTGTTGTTCTACTTTTAAGATATCTTCCTTGTTTGGCTGTTCGTGTTTTAATTGTTGTATGGGGTGTTCCGTTGATCCACAAACAAGACATGGCTCCCCTGGACGCAAAAAAAGCTGAAGACGAGCAATTTGCTGCTTTGCCCATTGGCTTTTCAGCTGTTCTGCTTGTTCTGTCTGTTCTTTCAATAGCTGACTATTTTTTGTTATTTCTTCAGTTGCTTTTTTGAGTTCTTCTCTTATCTGTGCGAGCGACCCAGTGTCTTTTGCTTTTTGTTTTTCTATTTCTTGCTGCTTTTCATCTAGATATTTTAACTGTCCAAAAGCAAGACGATCTTCTTGCAGTTTTTCCTGATCCAGTAAATTTTCTTGAAGAATTCGAGTTCTTTCCTGATAGATAGCGAGATTTTGATACAGCTTCTCGGCATTCAATTCTTCTTTATCCAATGAAATTGTTAATTGTTCTGCGTCTTGTTTTTTACTACGTAAGGATTCGACAATTGGCACCATCATCTGTTTGTTTTGCAGTTTTTGAGCAGCTTCTTTGATTTTTGTTTGTCGGCGTACGCGGTTTGCTTCATTTTTTTGCCACTCTTCATAATTCTGCGTAGTCATCGCTAGTTTCTTTGTTTGCTCACTACTTTTTTGTGACAGTTCTATTTTTTCAGCTTTTATTTCTTGTAGGCGCTGGATTGGTTCGACTAATCGTTGCGTAAATTCATAATACCCAATCCATCGTTTCTTTTCCTCTATTTCGTCTTTTTGAGCAGCTAATTCCTTTTGCTTGTTTATTAATATCGTTTTTTCTTCATAACTTTTTTTCAAGCTTTCAAAACGATAGTAGGAATTTTCTAGTTGCTTTTGTTTTTCCTGAAGTTCCGTTAGAGCTTCTTTTTCTTCCGTGATTTGTTTTTCGAGTATTGCCTGATGGTTTGTCCATTGGGATAAAACGGCTTCAAACCCTGCTGCTGGTTCCTCTTCTTTGACTAAAACAAACCTTTTTTGCAGAAGATGCAGTTCTTGCTCTAAATGATCCAATTTTTGTTGCTGTTGTTTTGCTTTTTCTTTTAATCGCTCATTGAACTGTTGGAAAAACTGAGTACCGAATAAATGACGTAAAACAGTCTCTTTATCACTGCTTGATGAAACCAAAAAATTACGGAATTCTCCTTGGGGTAGTAAAACGATTTGAGAAAACTGTTTCGCATCGAGATTCATCAGTTCTCTGATCAACTGATCTGCTTCTGTACGTTTTGTGATTTGTTTGATTTCTTTTCCTTTCCCATCAAAAATGGTCAACGTTACTTTGGCTGCCTGTTTTTTTGTTCCGTTTCCTTTTCGTTTTGCTAAAACTTGTTCTGGTTTTCGTTCGATTTCATAGCTCATCTGCTGATGTTCAAAAGAAAAAGTCACGCTTGTTTCTTCGTCTGGTGTAGCAAACAAAGAACGCATCTCTTTTCCAGAGCGAAGTCTTCCGGAAGTTTCACCAAAAAGTGCGAAGGTGATCCCATCAAAAATCGTCGTTTTGCCAGCTCCTGTCTTCCCGCTGATCAAAAAAAGCGGTGCTTCTGTCAAACGTGAAAAATCTACGGTCTCATTGATAAAAGGACCAAAATTTTTAAGTTGTAATTTTTTCGGTTTCATTCTTGATCATTCCATTTCCATGATTTCTTGCAACGTTTCTCCGAGCCATTTTTCTTGGTTTGCAGTTAGCTGTTCTTCCGTCATTTCACTAAAAAATGCTTCTGCTAATTTTTGAGGATCTTTCATTTCTAGTACTTTCCGTTTGCGCTTTGATTGTTCTGCTCGACCGTTTGCCCGTTCAATCCCCAAAATACGAGGATATATTTGCCGAAGCTGGTTCATCATATTCGGGATGATCGTTCTGTCAGTGAGATAGATATGGATGTAATTCTCCCGATTGACGGACTGATAAAAGGCAGGGTCCAGCAATTCTTTGAAACTCGCTGTTATTTCTTCAATATCATGCAGGGGTTCGATCTCCCTAAAATTCAACTCCAGGCCTGTTGTCAGGTCAACGATCCATACGCCTTTTTTTTGGTTGATCTCAGATAAAGAGAATTTCAATGGGGAACCGCTATAGCGAGCATTATCCTGTCTCAAAGCAGCTTGATTATGCAAATGTCCTAGTGCTGCATAATCAAACGGTGTAAGTAGTTCACCAGGGATCGAATCCAACCCGCCTACTTCGATTTTCGTTTCCGAATCAGATTTTACACTTCCCATTACAAAAAAATGGCTAATCAATACTTGTTTTTTTTCTGAATCAAATAGCTCCTGCATTTTATCTATCACCTTGGCTACCGCTTGCTTGATCGTTCGGATATTGTCATCTTCAAAATATAATCTCGCTGCAATTGGTTCAAAGTAAGGAAGAAAGAAAAATTGTACGTTTTTAAACTCGACTGGTTCAAATGCTTCTGCTAGCTGTGTTCGCAAAAAATAGTTCGAATAACTGAACCATGGCGTACCCGCTGAAAGTCTCGTACTGCTATCGTGATTTCCTGATATAGCAAAAATCGGGATCTTTTCCTTTAAATTCCAATCGACCATCAATTCATTGTATAATTCTACGGCATCAACAGCTGGGACACTCCTATCATATAAGTCTCCGGCAATCACGATTGCCTCTACTTTTTCTTCTTTCGCGATATCTAGTATAGAAGATAGTACATGACGCTGGTCTTCAATCAAGTCATAACCTTGTAGTTTTTTTCCGATATGCCAATCGGCTGTATGTAAAAAACGCATTCAATCACCTCAAAAAATGTCCTTCTAATTATTATAACACTTTGATCCATTACATGACACCTGTCTTCTATTTTACATATTGGAACGCAAAAAGAGGGCAGACTTGACGTCTCTCCCTCGTTTTCATTGAAAAAGTCTGAACTGAACAGGACAGTAGATTCAAAAGACCGCCCACGCATAAACTTATCATTTTATTTTTTTTTGACTTCATATTTGAAATCAGGGTTCACTTCTTTGTCCAATTTGTCAAAAGCTGCTTGTGTTCGTTGTTCGATCTCCGCCATACCTTCTTTATCCGTTTTCTTGATATCTGATAAGTCGATTGGTTCGCCGAAACGCACTGTCACTCTCTGACGCTTGAACAGATCCCCAAGTGTCAACGGACCTTGATATACAGCTGGCACGATTTTCGCTTTAGACATTCTGGAAATCAATGCCATTCCGCCTTTAAGTTCTGTAGCATGTCTTGTCCCACTGGGAAACATGATCAAACTCAAATTTGTCGATTTCAAAATCTTTACAGGTGTTTTAATGACGCTTGGTCCTGGATTTTCTCTTTTAACTGGAAAAGCATTGGATCGAGTTAATATAAATCGCAGAACTGGATTTTTGAACAGTTCTTCTTTTGCCATAAAGCTGAATTCCTTGGGTGCTGCAGCTACCGCCAGATATAATGGGTCCCACCAAGTACGATGGGGAGCAACTAGTATGTAATTCTCATCTTGCGGTAAAACTTCTTTATTCTCATAGCGGGCATTTCCATTAACTAAGGCTAATAGTACTCGAACTACCCCGCGCATAAATCGATAAAACATAGTCTCTTCCTTTCCCTTCTTATGGTCATAGTATGCATAAAAAATAGAGGTTTGACAAGCCACCTTGGTTCTTTTTAATAAAAATAGTATAATACAGGCGACTATTTTTTTCATTTTGGAGGGAATCCATGCTTCACGAAGACGAACGAATCGACCAATTATACGCAGAAGATATCAAGATTATCCAAAGTTCCAAAGTGTTTTCTTTTTCTTTAGATGCTGTGCTGCTTGCTCACTTTTCCCGTGTACCTAAAAAAGGGAAGATTGTTGACCTTTGTGCAGGAAATGGCGCAGTTGGACTTTTTTTAAGTAAACGAACCCAGGCGGCTATCGACGCTATCGAACTTCAACCTCGTCTAGCAGACATGGCAAGACGTAGTATCGCGCTTAACCATTTAAATGAACAAATGACCGTCCACACCATCGATCTGAAAGACAGCTTATCTGTCGTTCGGCATAATTCTTGTGACTTAGTCGTCTGTAATCCACCTTATTTCAAAGGGCTGCCAACAAATAAAACGAACCCTAATAAACACCTGGCAATCGCCCGTCATGAGATCCATACGACGTTAGAAGAAGTGATCGATATTTCAAGTAAGCTACTAAAAACAAATGGACGCTTTACTATGGTCCATCGTCCTGATCGGTTCTTAGAAATCATTCAGGTCATGCAAGACTATCGAATTGCACCTAAAAGGATCCAATTTGTTTACCCAAAACCTGGAAAAGAGGCAAATATTTTGTTAGTTGAAGGAATCAAAGAAGGCAAATTAGACGGATTCAAAGTCGCTCCACCATTGATCACTTACAATATGGATGGAGAATACACTGTAGAGATTCGTGAGATGCTCTATGGCAAATGAACATTATTTTTACGTGTTATTCTGTAAAGATCAGACATTTTATGGTGGATATACAACCGATCTTTCTAGACGATTAGAGGAACATAACAATGGTACTGGTGCTAAATATACTCGTCTTCAAAAAAGAAGACCTGTTAAGATGATCCATGCAGAAGTATTTTCTTCAAGAAGCGAAGCAACAAAAGCAGAAGCTGCATTCAAAAAACTCACCCGAAAACAAAAAGAACGTTATTTACAGACACACTCAACCGTTTTGCTTCCTGAATCTATATGAATGTTAAAAACACGATAAATATAAAAAAACTTCAGGCAAAAACAAATGTTTTTGCCTGAAGTTTTTTGTAGCTATCATTCTGTCACGTTTGTCTCACTGCTGTTCGTACTTGAACTTCCTCCTAGCAAGGCTTCGCTGACTAAGTGAATGTAATGTGTCATCCCTTCAGGATTTGGATGGACTTGATCATCATAAAACCAGTCACTATGGTCATTACTGTAGCTGTACCAATCAATCAGCGTCATATTGTCGTATTTTTTCGTCATCTGTTCAAGCATCGCATTCACGTCATTTTGCCAGCGCTTCGTCGGTACTCGGACATTGACCCAGTATACTTTTCGATCACCGATTGCATCCATCACACTATCAAACTGAGCTTCCGAGAATGAGCCATTCGTTCCTAGTCCAATCAGAACAGTGTCTTTCAACAAATCTTGTTCCTTTAATTTTTCAATGTAAGGTACACTGGCATATAATTGTCGTCCGACATCTCCATCTACCACTACTTTTGGATAAAGTTCTTGTAGATCCGTTGCAGCATCCAACATAACTGAATCACCAAATGCCGTTAGTTCTAATTTTTGTGCCTTATTCCCTTGTGCCTTGGACAACTCGTACTTATCAAGGATCGCTTGGTCAACCGAACTAGTGGTGTTTTCTGAATTGTTTCTGGTTTCTTCTGCTAATTTTTTACTTTCAGCGATTTTTGCCTGCAGTTGTTTTTGATCGGCTGTTACAGCGTTTTTCGGTGCCGTAACGAAACCAACGAGTGCAATTGCTACAAGTAATGTGCCTGGAACAACCCATGGTTTGCTCTTACTGATGATCGGTTTGCTGAACCATCCTTTCATCACTTGGAATGTACGACCATAATCAAAACGTGCTAGCGGACGCTCCACATATCGATAAGAAAGTTCACTGATGATTAGAATCAATGTGATTTCCACTAAAGTATGCAACAAAACATGATCGGCAATATCAGTCACCTTTGCTTCATAAAAAATCATAACTGGAAACTGATACAAATAAATGCCATAGCTTCGTTTGCCAATCCAAGTAAATACTGGATTTGTCAACCATCGATTCAAACTTGCTCCAGGGTGTGCTGTCACTGCAACTAGCACTACGCATAACAGACTCACTAGGAGCATTCCTCCGTAATAGATGAAATTGTAATGATCATCTAAAAAGAAGAAGCAAAGAATCAGTGCCAAAAGCGAGATTCCTCCAGCGATATTCAGAATATTTTTCGCTTGTTTCGGGATGTTTTTCTTTAAACGCGTACTTGGCCAAACAAACGCAAGCGCACTTCCCAACCATATAGAAAACAGACGAGTGTCGGTACCGTAATAAACACGGGTTGGATCGCCTCCTGGTGTATACAAGATCATCATCAAGATGGCGGAGAGGAAGGATGTACCTAACACAGTATAAAAGATCCATTTTCTTTTACGAACAAATACCATCAACAATACAAATAAGATCGGCCAAACCAAATAGTTTTGACCTTCTACTGCTAAAGACCAGATATGCGTAAACGGTGACTCATTAGCAAATCGATCGAAATAAGATAAACCGTTATTGATTTGCCACCAGTTGTTGACATACAGTAAGCTGCTGACCACAACTCCTCGAAGATTGTTTAACAGCCCTCGCTGAAACAAAGTGATATAAGCCGAAGCTGTCACAAGCATAAAAACAAGTGCCGGATAGAGTCTCTTCATTCTTCTGACATAAAATTGCCAAATATTGATTTTTCCATTTTGTTCCCATTCCTGCCGCAGCAGATCCGTGATCAAATAACCAGATACGACGAAAAAAATCGGAACGCCCAAATAGCCGCCTTTCATACTAGTTGGCAGAAGGTGATAGAAGATAACACCCACCACAGCTAATGAACGGAGCCCATCAAACCCAGTGATGTAGCGGCTGTTTTTTAACCTTTTTTGTTTTTCCATTCAATATTCCAACTTTTCATAAACTTTTTTCATTCGTAATATACGGGTATTAAGTGAAAATAGCAAGTAGAATCGTGTCCTTTCTCTACTATTTTTTCTATCATCCCATAAATTTAAAAAAATAAACATGCTTTTTTTCAACTTTAAGAAAATTTCAAATAAAAAAGCAGTTTTTCTTTGCTGATTCTACTATGGTAGAAAAAAACTGCAGACAAACGAACGTCTGTCTACAGCAGTATTTCATGAATTTTTGTCAAACTCGATCTAAATGCCATCCTCATAGAAACGACCAAGTATCTGGACGTTTTCTGCAATACTTACAAAAGCTTGTGGATCAGAAGCTTTCATTGCTTCTCTAAGTAGAGGCAGTTCGTATCGTGTAACGATCGTCATCAATACTGTCTGCTTATCATGCTTATAAGCACCTTCTGCTTCATTGATGATCGTGATCCCTCTACGCATACAGTTTTGGATTTCATTTACTACTTTTTCTGGATGTTTCGTTACGATCATTACCTGCATCTTCTTTTGTTTAGTATAAACGACATCAGTTACTTTTCCACTGACGAAAATAGACAACGTACTGTAAAACATATATTGCCAGCCAAATAGAATTCCGGCAACAAAAACGATCAATGCATTGAAGTAGATCGAAATAGAACCAATCGACTTTCCTGTTTTTTTACGAATCGTGATACTCACGATATCTAGACCGCCCGATGATAGGCCGTTTCTCAACGCTAGCCCAATACCTAGTCCCATCACAGCCCCCCCAAACAACGCACAGATGATTGGATCGGTAGATAGGACTGTTTCCGGTAAAATATGGATACAAAGGGAGGTCAAAGTGACTGTGATAAAAGTGAAAATTGTAAACTTCTTCCCGATTTTTAACCACGCCAATACAAACAAAGGTATATTCAGTAAATACAAAGTTGTTGATACCGGTACTTCGAATCCTATCAGTGATTTTGACAAAGTCGTCAAAATCTGAGCTAGACCAGTAATACCACTTGAATAAATATGTCCTGGCTGATAAAAGAAATTCAATGCGACTGATGCGATCAACGCATAAACGATAGATACCGAAAGCTTGGTCGTGTAATCATGATAAGCCCAATTTTCGAATGTTTTTTTCATGGAAAAGCCCCGCTTTATATGTTATGGCTTCATTATAAAGTGTTTTTCAATTAAATCAAGGTTGTCAAAAGAAGCGTATTCGACAAATCCTTTTTACCTTTTTATCGGCTATTCTTCTATATTCGTTACATCAATATTCAATTCGAACAATTGTAAAGGCGAAACCATACTTGGTGCATCACTCATCACATCTGCTGCTTTTCCGTTTTTAGGAAAGGCAATGACTTCACGAATATTATCTTCTCCGGCTAATAACATTGCAAAACGGTCCAATCCTAATGCAATACCGCCATGTGGAGGGAATCCGTAATCTAGAGCTGTTAACAAGAAACCAAATTGTTCTTCCATTTGTTCTTTTGTAAAGCCTAGAGTTTCTAGTACTTTTTCTTGAAGCTCACGAGTATGAATACGGATAGAACCTCCGCCTAGTTCATAACCGTTCAAGACGATATCATAAGCTTCTGCATAGACTTTTGCAGGGTCTTCAGCCAATAACGGGATATCTTCTTCTTTTGGCATCGTGAATGGATGGTGAGCAGAGACATATCGACCTTCTTCTTCTGAAAATTCAAATTGTGGCCAATCAGTTACCCATAAGAAATTGAATTTCGATTCATCAATTAGTCCTAATTCTTTTCCTAAACGTGTCCGGATAGCACCTAATGCAGCAGCGACGATTTCACTTTTATCTGCACCAAACATCAGCAAGTCACCTGGTTTTGCATCTGTTGCTTTAATGATTGCTTCTGTTGCTTCTCCCATGAATTTAGCAATTGGACCTTTCAATCCGTCTTCTTCTACTTTCAGCCATGCAAGTCCCTTAGCTCCGAATTGTCCTACATATTGACCTAACTGATCCATGTCTTTTCGTGAGTAGCGATCTGCAGCGCCTTTAGCATTCAATGCTTTCACGACACCGCCGTTTTCAAGAGCCATTTGGAAGACTTTGAATTCTACTTCTTTGACTGTATCGCTTAGATCGATCAATTCCATGTCAAAACGTGTATCCGGTTTGTCGCTGCCGTAGCGAGCCATTGCTTCATCATAGGTCATACGAGGAAATGGCAATGTGACTTCGATACCGCGAACTTCTTTCATTACCTTCGCAATCAATCCCTCTGTGTAAGTTTGGATTTCTTCTGCTGTTAAGAACGTTGTTTCAATATCTACTTGCGTAAATTCAGGCTGACGGTCTCCACGTAAATCTTCATCGCGGAAACAACGAACGATTTGATAATAACGGTCGAATCCAGCATTCATCAGCAATTGTTTAAACAATTGAGGAGATTGCGGCAACGCATAGAAATGTCCAGCATGGACACGTGAAGGAACTAGGTAGTCTCTTGCGCCTTCTGGTGTAGATTTCCCTAGGTAAGGTGTTTCGATATCGAGAAAGTCATTATCATCTAAATAATGACGAATCGCTTTTGTTGTCGCATTTCTTAATTTGATGTTTTTAGTCATTTTTGGACGACGCAGATCCAAATAACGATATTTCAAACGTATTTCGTCACTGATTGCTTGATCATCTTCAATTTGAAATGGCGGGGTTTTTGCTTGATTCAAAATCACGATTTCACTTGCAATCACTTCGAATTCACCAGTGGCCATTTTAGGATTTACTGCATTTTCTCCGCGTCTTCTAACTTCCCCAGTCACTTCGATCACGTATTCACTGCGACATTTATCCGCGATTTCCCATGCTTCTTTGTTGATTTCAGGATTAAAGACGATTTGAACGATTCCTTCACGATCACGTAGGTCGATAAAGATTACTCCCCCAAGGTCTCGTCTTTTTTGTACCCATCCTTTTAATGTAACTGTTTGTTCTAATTGTTGTTCGGAAACTAATCCGCAATAGATCGTTCTTTGTGCCATTTATTTTTTTCCTCCTACTCGAATAAAGTCATTTCATCATAGACTTCATCAAAATGTTCATATATCTCTTCTAATGGAAAACTTTTTTCTTTTCGGCTTGCCATTGCTTTGACATTAATCGTTTGACTAGCAAGCTCATCTTCACCGATCACCAATACTAATTTGGCATTCGCTTTATCTGCTGTCTTAAATTGCGCTTTTGCTTTACGGTTCATGAAGTCGCGGTCAGCTGAAAAACCAAAGTTTCGAATCGCTTGGACCACTTTCAATGCTTCGATATTTGTTTCGTCTCCGAGTGCGACCACGTAAGCATCCAACTCATTAAATGCAGGGATAACTACTTCCTCTGCCTCCATAGTCAAGAGTAATCGCTCGATACCCATTGCAAATCCGAAGCCAGGTGTTGAAGGACCACCTAGTTCTTCCACTAGATTGTCATAACGTCCGCCTGCGCAAATCGTTGCTTGTGCCCCCATTTTTGGTGCGTCACTCATGATTTCAAAAATCGTATGTGTGTAATAATCTAGTCCGCGAACCATATTACTGTCGATTTCATAAGGAACAGCCAATGCATCCAGCATGGAAACAACGGTATCAAAATGTTTTTGAGCAGGCTCGCTTAGATAATCTAAGATAGATGGAGCTTCTGCCACAAATTTTTGATCTCGTTTGTCTTTACTGTCCAATACGCGTAATGGATTTTCATGAAGGCGGCGTTTAGAGTCTTCACTCAGCTCTGATTCAAAAGGTAAAAGATAGTCGATCAATGCTTGACGATAGGCTTGACGCGTTTCTTTATCACCTAATGAATTGATGACTAGCCGGATTTGCGTGATCCCCAACTGTTTGAAGAAATCAAGTGCCATCACCATGCTCTCCACATCAGTTGCAGGGTTTTCTGATCCAAATGCTTCTACTCCGATTTGATGGAATTGACGTAACCGTCCTTTTTGAGGGCGTTCGTAGCGAAACATTGGTCCCATATAAAAAGTTTTGAACGGTTTCGCATACTCTGGGCCGAACAATTTATGCTCAACAAAAGAACGAACGATTGGTGCTGTACCTTCTGGTCGAAGCGTCACATGGCGTTCCCCTTTGTCATAAAAATCATACATCTCTTTTGAAACGATATCCGTTGTATCCCCTACACTTCGGGATATCACTTCATAGTGTTCAAAAATCGGTGTACGCATTTCATTATACTGATAATCTCTGAATAATAAACGTGCTGTTTCTTCGACAAACTGCCATTTTTCTGATTCGCCTGGCAAAATATCATTTGTTCCTTTTGGTCTTTGGAAACTCATAGTTTTCTCTCCCTTTCTTAGCTATGTAAATAAAAAAATCACCCTTGTTCATCATGAACAAGGGTGAATGAAATTCATACACGGTACCACCTAATTTTGAAAGATTTCTCTTTCCTCTTACGAATAACGCTCGTACGCGGGACGGCTTTTCACTCGTCCATCTCCAGAGTGTCTTTAGGCTAATGAAACTTTAGATCATTTTCAGCCTCGATGATCCTCTCTTGTAAAGTTTCAAAAACTTACTCGCTCTTTCATTGACATTCGATATTACTTATAACCTACTAAAAACCAGTCTCAAAGTCAAGAGATATCTGACTATTTCCCCTCACAAAAACGTTTTAGTTCAGCTTTTTGGTATTTTGTTTTAGACTAGACAAAAAGGAGGAACCAGCTATGGCAGAAATAAGAATCGGACATTCACAAGTCTACGCAGAACAGCTTGGATTAGGAGCAAATGCCGTTGGAGGACATAATCTTTTTGACGGTTTGGAAGATGAGACAGGAAAACAAGTAGTTCGTACAGCTTTGAATAGCGGGATCAATTTGATCGATACCGCTTATGCTTACGGAAACGGCCGTTCCGAAGAACTGATTGGCGAGGTACTGAAGGAAAAAGAATATGATCGCTCACGTGTCGTCATCGCTACAAAAGCTGCTCATGTACCAAATAAAGGGCGAACATTTGATAATTCTCCTGAGTTTCTCAAACAATCGGTGGAAGATGCACTAAAACGTCTGCAAACTGATTACATCGACATTTTTTATATCCACTTTCCGGATGAAAGCACACCAAAAAATGAATCAGTTGCTACATTGCATGAATTAAAAGAAGCAGGAAAAATCCGAGCAGTCGGTGTGTCAAATTTCACGTTAGAACAATTGAAAGAAGCGAATGCAGATGGATATGTCGATGTAGTAGAAGATAAATACAGTTTGATCCATCGGCAGGCTGAAAAAGAATTATTCCCTTATCTTGAAAAAAACAAAATCAGTTTTGTTCCCTATTTTCCTCTTGCTTCCGGTTTGCTGACAGGAAAATATGAACTTGGTGAGGAAAAACAATTTGGTGAAGGAGATCCTCGAAAAAGAAACCCAGATTTCCAAGGAGAACGTTTCAGAGAAATTTTAACCGCTGTCGATGTACTTCGCCCCATTGCTAAAAGATACCAAGCCACTCCTGCGCAACTTGTTTTAGCTTGGTACATGAAGAATCCACGAGTGTCTGTAGTTATACCTGGAGCTAAGCGTCCAGAGCAAGTATCTGACAATGTCCAAGCTTTAGATTTGCATTTATCCAATGAAGATTATCAAACCATTGATGAAGCATTTCGTGGATTTTGATCAATTGACCTTATCAATTTATAGTAATATGAAAAAAGGAAGATCAGCACTGTTTGATCTTCCTTTTTTTCGATAAGTTTATGCTAATCTAATTCTTGTAAAGTAGCGCTCGGCTATTCGGATAAGTCGGAAACTGATTGAATGGAATCGTCCAATCTTGTTCAGGTACAGAGAACTCAAACTTATTTACTAGCTGATCGGAAAACACACGTAGACTATGAAGAGTGATCCATTCTCCTGCACAGCGATGCATTTGTCGAAAATCTCCCCCGCCTTGTGCAATCATCTCATATTCTTCTTTATAGGAAATATCTTTTGCTTTCCCTACATACCGTTTGATCATAAAGGAATCTGGCGCTTCAACTGTTCGTTCATCATGGTCTGTTCCATATAAATCTAAAATAACCCAACTGCCTTCTGGTATACGATAACCATCTACTTCTACTTCTTTCAGCGAAATCGCAGGTAGCATTGGGAAGAAAGGATAATAGCGTCTCATTTCTTGAATAAACGGATCTTGCAACGTCGAAAAGTCATTTTTTAATTGCTGATACAAATCTGGTCTACTGAAAAGTGCATGTCCCATCAATGCCGCCCACACAGTTAGAGCAACCGTTGGACGGATGATGTTCAATAATTCAACAGCTGCCACTTCCAGAGGTAAAAGCTGACCATCTAAATCTGTGGCATTGGCAAAAGCATATAATGCCACATTTTCTTTTCCAGCCACAGGATTTTGTCGAGCTTCTTCAATCAAGCCTTGCGCCCATTTTTCTGATTTTTTGCGATTTTCGACACCTTTTATGTGATCAATCGGAGAAGTAAACGTTCCGCTGATCATAGAGATTTGATATTCTGCTAATTTTTCGACTTCATCTTTAGAAATCGCTGATAAATTGATACCTGCCCACTCGCAAATAGATGTAAAGAAAACCATCTTACTTAAATCAAATAGTTCAAATTGAACATGCTGTGCTTCAAGTGCTTGTGTCAGATTCTTATCTAAGATACGATGATAATCTTCCATTCTTTCTGGTGTCATTAGATCCATAAAAATATTTTTCCGATGGTGATGAGCAGCTCCATCCAAAGTCTGTACTCCACCTTGACCAAAAAGTGTCTTCAATACTAATTTTGGCATAGCACCTTTTCGTTTGAAATTCCTTGGATCATAAAATACTTTTGCTGCTGATGATCCGTAGATCGTGATAGCTTCTTTATTGAAAATCTTTGCTTTGACGACGGGAGCGTCCGCTTCATGGCGTAACTCCTCCAACATGTTGTATCCTTTTTGATACAATTTTTTTAAATCTGTGATTTTGATATCTACTACTGGTACTTCTTTCATCTTCAGCAACCTCCTATAAAAAATAACTTGTATAATTTAAGCTTAACTTTTTTTCCGACTGCTGACAAAAGAAGCGCTTTTTGCAGACAAAAAAGCCACTTAAGTTAGAGTTTATCAGTCTAACTTAAGCGACGTGTTTCATAGTTTTTACTAGTGAAAACCAGATTACTTTATTTGTTTTTAGAATCAATAATGATCGTTACAGGTCCATCATTGACGAGAGAAACCGACATATCTGCTCCGAATTGTCCGGTAGCGACTGTGATGCCGCGACTTCTGATTCCTTCATTGAATGATTCGTATAAAGGAATAGCTGTTTCTGGTCGTGCGGCTTCCACAAAGCTTGGTCGATTTCCTTTTTTCGTATCCGCAAACAGTGTGAATTGAGAGATACTTAAAATTTGTCCTCCCACATCTTCTACACTAATATTCATTTTTCCTTGTTCATCTTCAAAAATACGCATTTGTGCAATTTTTTTTACCAGATAGTCCACGTCTTTTTGCGTATCGGTTTCATGAATGCCTAATAAAACAAGTAGGCCGTAGCCAATTTTTCCAATTTCTTGCTGATCGACTGACACAGCAGCTTTACTTACCCGTTGAACAACTGCTCTCATATCTGTCCTCCTATCCATTCGTCCGGCGTACACTGTAGACATCAGGTACTGCTTTGATTTTATCCACGATACTCTTTAGGTGGGATAAATTCTGGATACCAACCGTCAAATGGATCGTCGCCATTTTATCTTTATTCGTCCGTGCTTCAACGCTGTTGAGATTTTTCGTTAGCGCATTGACTGTTTGAAGTACATCATTCAATAAGCCTGAACGATTATAGCCGTAAATTTCCAAATCTGCATCATACTCTTTTCGTGTATTCGATGTATCTTCCCATTCGACTTCAATCAAACGTTCTGCTACATTTGGTTTGTCAGGCTGAACATTCGGACAATCTCGACGATGAATGGATATCCCTCTGCCTTTAGTGATATAACCAACGATATCATCACCAGGAATCGGATTACAGCAGCGACTGATACGAATTAGTAAGTTTTCTACCCCTTGAATGACAACGCCACCTTCATGACGTACTTTCATTTTGTCAGGTTCTTTTTTCGGCTGATTCATGATTTCTTCTGCTTCTTGCTTTTGCTGCTCGATTTTTTGTTCTTTACGTTCTTTTTCAGTCAGACGATTGGCCATCGTCAAGGGGCTAACTTCTCCATACCCTACAGCTGCATAGAGATCATCTTCTGTTTGATAATTAAAACGATCGAGTGCTTCTTGCAGTTTGTTCTTCGTCAAAATATCTTTAGGCGTAAATCCTAGATCTGTAATACATTTGACCACGGATTCGTGGCCTTTGATCACATTTTCTTCTCGATCTTGGGCTTTGAAGAAACGTTTGATCTTATTTCTTGCTTTGCTAGTAGCAACTAATTTCAACCAGTCGCGACTTGGGCCAAATGAATTTGGAGAAGTCATGATCTCAATGATATCTCCGTTTTTCAATTTGTAATCAAGCTGCACCATTTTGCCATTTACTTTTGCACCAGTGGTTTTGTTACCGATATCTGTATGGATACTGTATGCAAAGTCCAATGGTCCGGATCCTTTTGGTAACTCAGTAACGTCTCCTTTTGGTGTGAAGACGTAGACTTTATCACTAAAGATATCTCCTTTTACGCCTTCCATAAATTCAGAAGCATCATAGCTTTCGTCTTGAAGTTCGAGTATCTCATGGAACCAGCTTAATTGTTTCGTCATACCATCTGGTTCTACTTTTTCATTTTTTCCTTCTTTATAGGCCCAGTGTGCAGCAACCCCGAATTCAGCGATTTCATGCATTTCCTGTGTTCGGATTTGAATTTCTACCGGATTTCCTGCCGGACCGATCACGGTAGTATGCAAAGATTGGTACATATTAGCTTTTGGCATGGCAATATAATCCTTAAATCTGCCGGGCATTGGTTTCCATTTTGTGTGGATTGCTCCTAATACAGCATAACAATCCTTGATTGAATCTACGATCACTCGAATAGCTAGCAAGTCATAAATTTCGTTGAACTGCTTTTTCTGATCTTTCATTTTACGATAGATTGAATAAATGTGTTTTGGCCGTCCATAGATTTCTGCAAAAATCCCCAGCTCTTCTGTTGCTATTCGAATATCTTCAACAGTACCACTTACGTATTTTTCACGTTCTTCTCTCTTCGTCTGCATCAAGTGGACGATACGGTAATACTGTTTTGGATTTAGATAACGAAGTGCTGTATCTTCTAATTCCCATTTGATCCGGCTGATCCCTAGACGATGTGCAAGAGGCGCATAGATTTCTAAAGTTTCCTGAGCGATCCTTCTTTGCTTATCTTCTCGCAGGTGCTTCAACGTACGCATGTTATGTAGTCTATCAGCTAATTTGACCATGATAACTCGTAAATCTTGAGCCATTGCTAGCAGCATCTTTCGGTGGTTTTCTGCTAGCTGCTCTTCGTGGGATTTATATTTTATTTTCCCTAATTTGGTTACGCCGTCCACTAGCATAGCAACGTCATCGCCAAATTCTTCTCTCAGATCTTCTAAAGTGATTTCTGTATCTTCAACAACATCATGTAAGAAGCCTGTAGCCACTGTATGGGGATCCATTTTTAAATCTGCTAATATACCTGCGACTTGGATAGGATGAATAATGTAGGGTTCGCCTGATTTTCTAAACTGTCCGTCATGTGCAGCAGTCGCGTATTCGCATGCTTTCTCAACAAATGCTACATGTTCGGGACCCATGTATTGACTAACGAGCTTTATGACACCGGGTCCCGTTAAAATTTCTTCTTTTGTCACAGGAATCGATCCCCCTTTCTTTTTTCGGTAAAACGGGAATCGGGACAAATATCTGTTTGATAATTGTCCCAAAATCCGTGCAGTTATACGTTTTTTTACGGAAATGTTCGCTTTTTAAAAGCTTTTTCAAACGATTTTTCGTATCCATTGTATAAATAATTGTTTCTATTATACAAATTGTTGACTATTTTTTCAATTCTTTCCGTCGATACTCTTTTATTAATGAAGAACGTTAGCTGAAAGAAGGATTCATTAATTCCCATTGATAGCTAGCAGCACTTAATAAATAAAGAGGTGCTGTTTCTGTACGAAGGATTCTTGGTCCTAATCCACAAAGTATCCCTTTGTGTTCTACAAAATAATCGACTTCATCGCGGGATAATCCACCTTCTGGTCCAAAGACAGCTAAGATTCGACTATCTGGTTTTGTTTCACTAAGAATTTTGGCTGCATTTGATTTTTCGCCTTGCTTTGCTGATTCCTCATAAGCAACCAAGACCACGTCATAATCATCTAGCCGCTCAAATAAATCTTGTTTCGTTTCCAATAACTCTACTGATGGCACGATCTGCCGATGGGATTGTTCCGCTGCCTCTTGAGCAATCTTTTCAAGCCGTTGTTGTCGTTTCATACGTTTTTTTGCATCCCATTTAACGACAGAGGCTGATGCCGGGAAACCAAGAAAAGCTTGCGCTCCTAATTCAGTGGATTTCTGAACGATCCAATCCAGCTTTTCCCCTTTAGGATAGCCACTCGCTATGGTAATCGAACTTGGCAGTTCCTTTTGATTTTCTTCTTTTTTAATTTCTTTCAGATAAACAGCCTCTTCAGTAATCTCCGTGATTTCTGCAACAATGGCTATTTGATCATTGAATGCCAAAAAAACTTCATCCTCGGGTTCCATCCTCATAACCCGTACAATGTGGTGATAGTTTTCCCCTTCTAAAACAAAATAGTCTTTTGATTCATATGATTCTTTTAAAAAATACCGCTGCATCTATTCCACCTCTGGTTTTTTCAAAATAATTGCATACCAGTCTTTTTGCTGGAAAATTTGATCCACGATAAACCCTTGTTCTAACATGGCATCCAGAACTATTTGCTTCTTCTCTTCAATGATTCCTGAAACGATCAACGTGCCTGTTTGCTTCAGTAAACGCCAAGCATCTGGGATCATCAATAAGATGATATCTGCTAAAATGTTCGCAACGATTACATCACTTTCAATCTCGATTCCTGTCAAAAGATCGTTAGCTGATACATGGACATCTTTGGCTATTTCATTCATATCCATATTTTCTTTCGCCGAACGAACGGCTACTTCGTCTAAATCAAAGGCATAGACATCTTTTGCACCAAGGTATTTTGCTGCAATACTTAGCACGCCCGACCCAGTTCCCACATCTAGCAATGTTTCACCACCACGCAAGACTGTTTCTAGTGCTGTCAATGTCAAGGAAGTCGTGGGATGAGTGCCTGTGCCAAATGCCATACCAGGATCTAGTGTGATAATTTTTTCTAGAGGATCTTCTGTCTGGTAGTTTTCCCAGCTTGGCGCAACCGTCAGCATTCGCGTAATACGCACCGGATGATAGTATTTCTTCCAGGCTGTTGCCCAGTTGCTTTCCTCTACTTCACTAACTGTTACTTTATTTTTTCCAATAGCTAGACCAAACTCAGGTAATTGTGTGATACGATCTTTGATAAAAGGCAAGATTTCCGGTAAGAAAGTCGTTTCCGGAAAATAAGCCATGACTAGTGCGCCTTCTTTCAGCGATGTAAAATCATTTTTATCTAAAATCTCACCATATTGATCCGACTGAAAATGTTCAACATCTAAAGAATCTTCAATCGCGACACCACTCGCCCCTGCCTCCATCAAAATATTAGCAACTGCTTCGACTGCTTCACTTTCAGTTTCTACTTTTACTTCATTCCATTTCATATCTGTCACTCCTTAATAACTTGGGTACGGTAAATAAGTATCTGCTTCATTTTGCTGTTTTACTTCTACTAATTCTGCTAGTTGCTGATTATCCCAGTGAAGCTCGAATACAGCTTCGTCATCGTCTTCATCCAAAAAATCAAGCAAATCGCTTTGCCCTTGAGCTAATACTTCATTTAGATATTCCACTAAAGAATCAGCTACTGATTTTGCCAACCCTTTTTTTCCTTCATAAGGGATTACTGCTAGATAATTCCGTTCATCAAAAACAGATTTCTGAGGATTAAAAAGAAGTACGCCGTCTTCAAATTCGATAATTGGTTCTTGCGAAACGATCCCTTCTGCATCATCAATCTCAAATTGTGCTTTATTTTCTGCAAACAAGCGAACAACGATCTCGATCGTATGATTTTTTGTATCCCAATCTAAAGCTACATCATAGTCTGTCACTTGTTTTTCAATTATTTCATCTAAGTATGTTAATAGATCCTTCTTTTTCATTTTCTTTCCTCCAACCCCAATCTTTCTCGATTTGGTTTTTTCTTTGTAAAGAGATATAAGGATTTCCCGACACAACAAAACGCAACGGCTTTTCTGTCCATACACCTTTGTTTGGGATACCGATTCTAGGCAAAGCATTGATCTTTTTTGGTGTCTTTTTTTTCTCAAAAACTAAGCGTAACGAACTATCTGCTATAGACTGACCGTAAAGTTCTTGAGGAATTGCTAATGCTTCCACTAATTTTCCCGGACCGTTGCTGATATCTGGACCAGTTTTTCCGCCACGATTTTTACTCATTTGATCAATCATTGCGGCGGGTTCGATTGCACGTATCATTACTCCTTGAGGAATCCCTTCTGGCTGAGTAATGATGTTCAAAATCCGATGAGTATGCATCGTGTAAAGGTAGATCGTACCTGGTTTTTCATACATTGCCCGCACACGCGGTGTTCTTCTTAAACCATAGCTATGGGCAGCCTCGTCTTCTGGACCTAGGTATGCTTCCGCGTCTACAATATATCCAGCTAATCTTCCTTCTGGTGTGTCATGCTCCAAATACATCCCCAATAAATCCCGTGCCACTTCTGGCGTCGTTTTATTCCAAAAAAATTCATCTATCTTTTGTTTATCCGTCATTTTTCTCACCTACTTTATCATACACAATATTAGTTGGATAAGCTATGAAAACAAAACAACAGAAGGCTGTTCTTTCTAGGCATCTTGCTAAATATGATATAATTAAGGGACGTAAAAACAAGAAGGAGGAAAATCCTATGCAACAGCCATTGGCTTATCGCATGAGACCTCGAACGATCGATGAAGTCGTTGGTCAGCAGCATCTAGTCGGGGAAGGAAAAATCATACGCCGCATGGTCGATGCTCGCATGCTCTCTTCCATGATTCTATATGGACCTCCTGGTACTGGAAAAACGAGTATCGCAAGTGCGATCGCCGGCTCTACTAACTATGCATTTCGCATGCTAAACGCCGCTACAGATTCAAAAAAGGATCTACAAGTTGTAGCGGAAGAAGCAAAAATGAGTGGTACAGTGATCCTCTTATTGGATGAAGTACACCGATTAGATAAAACAAAACAGGATTTTCTGCTTCCTCATTTAGAAAGTGGCCGAATCATCTTGATCGGAGCGACTACTGAGAATCCTTATATTACCATCAATCCAGCGATCCGCAGCCGTACACAGATCTTTGAAGTCAAACCATTAACAGAACAAGACATCCAGTTGGCAGTCGAACATGCTTTAAGGGATAAAGAACGCGGCCTTGGACAACAAGCAATCCAGTTAGACGAAGATGCTCTTCTTCACCTTTCGCGTGCAACGAACGGCGATTTGCGGAGTGCATTGAATGGGCTGGAACTGGCTACACTATCGACTCCTTCAGATAAAGAAGGAAGGATTCATCTTACACTGTCGATCATTGAAGAATGTGTCCAAAGAAAAGCTCTTACCCATGACAAAAATGGAGATGCTCATTATGACGTTATTTCGGCTTTTCAAAAATCGATTCGTGGAAGTGATGTGGATGCTGCACTTCATTATCTCGCCCGTTTAGTTGAGGCAGGTGATCTGGTAAGTATTTGCCGGCGTCTGATGGTTATCGGTTATGAAGATATAGGTTTAGGTAATCCTGCTGCTGCGGCTCGTACAGTGAACGCTGTATTAGCTGCTGAAAAATTGGGATTGCCTGAGGCACGTATCCCACTAGCAGACGTCGTCGTCGATCTTTGCTTGTCGCCAAAATCCAATTCTGCCTACATGGCATTAGATGCAGCACTTGCTGATATTCGAGAGGGCAAAGCTGGAGATGTTCCTGATCATTTGAGAGATAGCCATTACAAAGGTGCGAAATCCCTCAACCGTGGCGTGGGTTATCAGTATCCTCATCATTTTGATCAGGCTTGGGTCAATCAGCAATATTTACCAGATAAACTGAAGAATGCTCAGTATTATCAGCCAAAAGATACAGGGAAATATGAACAGGCTCTGGGTCAACAGTATTACCGTATAAAAGAGTGGAAAAAGCATCCTCCAAAAAACTAGACAAGAAAACGGTTCTGTTTCTGCGAGCTCTCTCATTGCTCTTTTTAAATTCATATGCTACTATAGAGGTGGGAAATCTGTGATGTTCGAATTGTCCTCTTTGTGTGTTGACCGAACATTTTTATTGATATCTTGGGACCCGTCTTGTGTCACTGCTGGTAACATGCCTTATCATTTGGTAGTTCGAAGCTACGACCATGGGACCCACCTGCTTGAATTCGCGGGATCAATACTACAGGACAAACAACGGCATTAACGGAGATTACCATCTTTTAAAGAATAAAGCAATTTGCTCTTGGCAAATTGCTTTTTCTATTTGTTGCTTATTTTGGAGGATTTGTTCATGATTAGGATTTTAATGATTATCGCCACTTTAGTATTATTATTCGTTAGCTATTATTTATTTAATAAACAGGATATCTTTTTTGTATTGATCAACAAAAATGATAAAAATCAAGGATTCCTACAATTTTACGGAGCTGCATATGCTGTTTTAGGCGTAA
The DNA here is from genome assembly GCF_035726465.1 of Enterococcus sp. E4-150. Lineage (NCBI taxonomy): Bacteria > Bacillati > Bacillota > Bacilli > Lactobacillales > Enterococcaceae > Enterococcus > Enterococcus sp. E4-150. The sequence continues at coordinate 232,251 of NZ_JAPRGK010000003.1, forward strand.
TGGGTATTTTAACAGCTTTTTTCAATCAACGCTTTATTGCCTTGGTCTTTTTACTGATCGTAATTATTGTTTCTGCCACCTTCAGTATCCGATTTGCAAAAAAAATTGCTGAACCAAAGCAGTAAATAATTCTCTTTTTCCCTAAAGTGTTCTACAATAAAAGAGTACAATACGATTGACTTGAGGAGTGAATGCTTATGTTACAACAATACAAAAAAATCATGGTTGCCGTAGATGGTTCTGATGAAGCTGAATTAGCTTTTAAAAAGGCGGTCAATGTAGCTATCCGAAATAACGGAGAACTTCTATTAGCACATGTCATTGACACACGTTCTTTCCAAACCGTTTCATCCTTTGATGGAATGCTTGCAGAACAAGCTACTGAAATGGCAAAGCAAACATTGGCAGATTATGAAAGCAATGCGAAGAAAGCTGGCTTGAATAATGTAACCTCTGTCGTAGAATATGGCTCACCAAAACAAATTATTGCCAGAGAAATCCCAGAAGATAATCAAGTAGATTTGATTATGTTAGGAGCCACAGGATTGAATGCTGTAGAACGTTTATTTATTGGTTCTGTTTCTGAATATGTTATTAGAAACGCAGCTTGCGATGTGCTTGTTGTCCGAACTGATTTAGAAAACCAATTGCCAGCTAAAGACCACACCAAAGCTTAACACGTAGACGACCTGCCAACTATCGGCAGGTTTTTTTGCACAAAAAACCGTGATAAAAACAAAAGACGCGGCAAGCACTCATCGGTCTTTATAATGTTTAAAATAAAGGGAAAACAGTCAATGAGTTCAAGTAAAATAAAAAAAAGTGAACACCAGGGCGATTAGTCGCCCTGGTGTGGTTTAAAACGACCTAAGCATGCCAAAGCTTATTGGTTCGTCAATGTGGAAGTTTCCGATGAATCTGATACGAAAAAATATGAAGTATCGATGGCGGATACCGATTTTATCGCCAAACTAAAATTTTATTTCGGGTTCGGGTACCGCGAGAAGGCAAGTGCTACATTCGGTAAATCATTCAAGAATTGATGAAAGGCTACCGCTTGCCATTGCAACCACAACGATACTCCTGAACGCGATGTTGGTGAGATTTCCAAAGAGAAGAGCTGTTTAATGCAACGGTATTAAGCAAATGGCAAAAGGAAGTCATGTAGACAAAATTTTTTATCAAACACCATATGATTTCGCCTGAACGCTGGTTTAGCTCAGAATACAATGATGTGGTCCACGAGACATTACCCTCAGTCAGATAAAAAAAGCTCTCTGACAGAATTACACATCGATAAATATTAAGTAAATGTCAGCGCTAGTTGAACTTTCTGACACATTCAGGTACACTGGAAAAGACAACTACACGAAGGAGGGAAAATACTATGATGCGCATGACTAAAATAACAAGTAATGAAAATTACCAACGATACCATATCGCATTTAGCCATGCAATTGGTTTTACAGTTGCTGTTGACGGGACAAGTTTGTCCAAAACAGTTGAATTCACGTAAAATCAATGGCCATCTCAAGGTATTTTTCTCATGATAATCTGAGTTTAAATAACACAGGCCATGGATAACCATGGCCTTTTTGAGTGGTCTCAAGGAGAGAGATCATGATCATACAAGCAATTTCTATTAAAAAAACAATCGGCGGGAATCCATTATTTGAGGATTTATCCTGTCAAATTGAAGCTGGTGAAAAAATTGCCTTAGTCGGTATCAACGGAACTGGCAAATCAACCTTTTTACAAATCTTGACCGGCAGAGAAGGTGTCGACAGCGGTGTTATCAGTCGCAAAAAAGGCTTAAAGATCGGGACGGTCGAACAAGAACTTACAGTTTCCGAAGCAACCGTCAACCACTACTTGCTCCATTCTGCCGCTGAGATACAGGACCTCAAACAGCAAATGAGTCGCTACGAAGCATTGATGACAGAACCAGATACAAACTTAGAGAAGTGTCTGACCCGTTACGGTGAGCTGCAGCATCGCTTTGAAGAACTAGGCGGTTACGTATTAGAAGACCGGATTGCAGCGATCTTGCAAGGCTTAGGGATTCCACACCGTCAGGAAGCACGGTTAACAGAACTTAGCGGAGGCGAACGAGTTAAAGTCGCTTTAGCCAAAATTTTAGCAGCCGATGCCGATTTACTTTTACTCGATGAACCGACCAATCATTTAGATCTTAACAGTATTCGCTGGTTGGAAAACTATTTACAGAATACAAAAAAATCGGTTCTGGTCGTTTCTCATGATCGGCAATTTCTCGATCAAGTCACCACAAAAACATGGGAACTGGAAGAAGGTGCATTGATTGAGTATCCCGGAAACTACAGCCGTTTTCGAGTCTTGAAAGAAGCTCGCTTGGCTGAGCTGACAAAAAATTACGAACTGCAGCAAAAAGAAGTCCAGCGGTTGAAAGTCATGATTCGACGTTTTCGTCAGTGGGCACATGAAGGAGACAATGAGTCCTTCTTCAAAAAAGCCAAAGAACTGGAACGCCGCCTGGCGAAACTGACACTCGTCAAACCGCCAGCTCCCCCGAAAAATCGGCTGCAAAGCTTGTCTAATGGTGGAAAATCTGGCAAAGAAGTTTTCATCATTCAAAACTTGCACCAGCAGTACGCTGATCAAGTACTATTCAAAGACAGCAGTTTTGCAGTCTATCGTGGAGATCATTTAGCCATCATCGGCGACAATGGTGCAGGAAAATCAACCTTACTCAAATTATTACTCGGTGAGGAAAAGCCTTACGGTGGCACCATCAAATTAGGTAGTAGCTTGCAAATCGGTTATTTGCCGCAGCAGCTGCAGTTTGCCGATCCCGATAGCCGTTTGCTGGCTTACGCCATCACATTGACTGGAAACGAAGAAGTCGCTCGACGGCAATTAGCCAAAAGTGGCTTTTATCAAAGCGATGTGGGTAAACGGATCAAAGATTTATCCGGTGGTGAAAAAATCCGTTTGGCGTTGCTGAAACTCTTTTTAGAAAAAATCAACGTCCTGATTTTGGATGAACCAACCAATCACCTCGACAGCTATGCTCGAGAAGAAATTGAAGAAATGCTGCAAGACTATCAAGGAACGCTCCTAGCAGTCAGCCATGATCGCTACTTTTTGCAGCAACACTTCCAAGAAGCACTCGTTATTGAGCAGGAGCAGATCAGCCGCCAGCCGCTCGGCCAACTTTGACTAGGACGCTTTTTCGCAACAAAAAACTTGATTTTCATACCTGTGCTTTCACGATTCAGTCAAAGCACAGGTGGAAAATCAAGTTTTTATTATTCGATCAATAAATGTTTCGGATCGATTTTCTAGCTAAACATAAAGCGAAGAATAAAGTCGACAGCCCACGAGGCTGATCTAAAAATGTTTTTTCTTTTTACATATGTAATGTCCCTTATAAAGATGAATGAAAATAAAATATTGGGATTTTCCTGAAAATCAATAAATAAAATGCCAGTCTTTTCCCTTTTGACCACTTTTCCAAGCAAAATTCCCTAAGAAGATCCTGTAAAAAAGAAGGGAAATTGAAGTTAAATTACCATTTTGCGGTCTTCTCCGCAAAAAAACACATGCAAGAATTCCCTCTTGCATGCGTTTCATCTTTTATCCTAACGAATGCTTTGGCTTAGCCGCGCAGACGCTCCACGTCACGGGCAATCATTAGTTCCTCATCTGTTGGGATCACTAATACTCTTACTTTTGATTCTTTTGTAGAGATATCTACTTCTTCACCACGCAATTCATTCAACGCTGGATCGATTTCACAACCAAACCAAGACATACCTTTGATGATTTCACTACGTACATGTCCGTCATTCTCGCCGATACCAGCAGTAAAGACAATTGCATCAACACCATTCATCGTTGTCACATAACCGCCGATGTATTTTCGGATGCGGTCCACGAAAATATCATAAGCTAAACGAATATGTTCTTTTTCATAGTTCTTTTCAAGATCACGCATATCACTAGACAATCCTGTTAGGCCTAGCAGACCAGATTTCTTGTTCAAAACATTGATCATTTCATCAATATCAATCTCTAATTTTTCCATTAAATATGGGAGAACAGCTGGATCGATATCACCTGAACGTGTACCCATTGTCACCCCAGCTAATGGTGTGAATCCCATAGAAGTATCCATGGATTTACCTCCATCGACTGCTGTGATCGATACACCATTTCCTAAGTGGCAAGTGATGATTTTTAGTTCTTCGATCGGTTTGTTCAATAATTTTGCCGCACGTTCCGACACATAACGATGACTTGTGCCATGGAAGCCATATTTTCTTACTTTGAAATCTTCATAATAAGACACCGGTAAGCTATATAAATAATTTTGCTTTGGCATTGTTGAGTGGAAAGATGTATCGAATACAGCCACACTCAAAATGTCAGGTAAAATCTTTTTAAACGCTTTGATCCCCATTAAGTTTGCAGGATTATGCAAAGGAGCAAATTCTGCTAATTCAGCAATGCGGTCCATTACTTTCTCATCGATCACTACTGAATCCCCATAAGTTTCTCCTCCGTGAACAACACGGTGCCCTACTCCGGTGATTTCATCATAAGAGCTTAAAATTTGCAGTTCAATCAACTGATCTAACAGCATTTTTACTGCTACTTCGTGGTTTTCGATATCCATGATTTGTTCGAATTTTTGATTATCGCCGTACTTGATGGTAAAAATAGAATCTTGTAAACCGATACGTTCGACGATCCCCTTCGCAACTACGGTTTCTTCTGGCATTTGATATAATTGCCATTTCAAACTTGAACTCCCAGCATTGATTGCAATTGTTTTAGACATATGACTCTCCTTCTCGTTGAATGATTACAGAGCAGATGATTTCCAGTTTTTAAACTCGTTGAAAAATTCCGTCACCTTCTCTGGTTCTTTTAATGAAGCAAGTTTCACAAGCAAGACTTCTTTTACTTGTTGTGCTTGTGGTCCTTTTTTCTGTAAGATCAAAATACTTTTTTGCGATTGTTTATTACGGAACAATTCATCTGGCAATTGAATCATTCCTTGAAGATAGCCTTCTTCTTTAAACCATTTTTTGATTTCTTCACTTTGATCCGTTTCTAAAAATTCACTCGGCATCAAAAACAAACCAAAACCATCCGGCTTCACATATTTCATTGATTGCTCTAGCAATAAATGATGTGCATAACTATGGCCTTCTTCGGTACTTGTTAAAAACTCTTTTGCTTTTTCGTCATTCGGATAATAACCGATTGGCAAATCGCTGATTGCAAAATCGACAGGATCTATTAATAAATCCTGCAACCCGTCTTGATGAAAGTATTGAACATTTGCTTGTGTCAAATCACTTGTAGAAGCTGCGACAGCCAACAATGTATCATCAATATCCACACCAATTCCTTCTGTTTGGTACCCCGCATTCGATAGGTTTAAAAGAACTGTTAATAACAAGTTGCCCATTCCTGCCGCAATATCCAGAATCTTAACCGGTGCTTTTTTATTTGTGTATAGTTGTTCAATAAGAAAAACAAATAAAAAACCGATACTATCAGGAGTGAGTTGATGGTTCGCCTGCAAATGTTCTGTCTGGCTGCCCTTCAATAAAAGTAATTGAGACAGTCTGCGCCATTCTTCTGGCTCGAAAGAAAGTTTCTTCAACTCTTCATAAAGAGCTGTGATCCGTTGCGTTGTCTCTTTTGTCGGCACTCCATCCACCACACGTACTTGATAATCATCTATTAAATTTTCTGCATTTTCGACATAGGCTTCTAAAAAGGAAGTTCCCAATGCATTCTGTAAAAGCTGAATAGCTTCCAGGTTTTGATTAAACCCTTGTTCCATTTTTTCTGGTAACATGGTGCACCTCATTTCTAGATATATTATAACAATTTTTTCACCTGTTTAATTCTATCGAACAATTGACAAAATTTCAATCGTTTTCACTGTTTTTTATTTGTGAAACGGCAAACATTTTTTTATTAAAAACAGTGTTATAACAGAAAAGAGGGCGTTTTCACGAACATTCCATCATTCTGTACTAGTATCTGTATCATTTTTTACTTCTTCTGTGAACCGAAAGATAAACGGTGAGACTTCCACCTCTAAGAATAGGGACTGTTGTACCCACTGGTATGTTACAGATCCAGTTGTGTAGTAAAAAACTCCTTCCGAACTTTCGGCAAGCGTAGACTGTTCCGATAAAGCCATCTGCTTCATTATTTTTGCTATATAATAATTTTTGATTCGTATATTAAGATCCATTGACAAACGGTAGCTTTCTAATGCTGCCATCAATAAAAACGTACATAAAAGAAATAAAAGCAAGACAGAAAATAAAATAGAGCCCTTATAACATTTTCTACTGATCGTTTTTTGTCCATATGGCATATCCATCTTCTCCATTTTCAAAGTGTACATAAAAAGAAATTGTGTGTTCTTTTTCCAATAATTGAAGCTCAGTGATACTTGTTAACATAGGTTGATGTCCGCCGGAAGTTCTTCTTTTACGTATCATTGCCTGATATCTTTCGATGATATACTGTTTATCCTCGATCGTGTAGTGCAGTTGCTGATTTTTCACAGAGACATTGTGACTGCTCTTGAGTTCTTCTTCTAATTGTGCTAAAAATATTAGCCACTCTTTTTGATCTTTACGCTGCAAAAATTCACTTACTTGGATGGTTTGCTGAATCAAAAGATTGAATGTGAGCAATAGACTGCTCAATATCATCAGTCCAATTAGACATTCAATCAGCGTAAATGCTGGAATTACTTGTTTTTTCAATACTGATCGCTTCTTTCTCCATATTGACAAACACTTTTTCGATTACTCCATTATTATCGACAATTTGGATATCGTATGGGATCATTTCTTCCCTTCGCTCTGGTCTTTTGTGATACATCCGCTGCGTCTTGATATCTTCATAAATCATTCGAATAAATAGCAGTTCCTCCCCACTTTTCTTTTCTGCCTGAAGCAAAAACAGCTGGCCAAAGCTCACTAAGTAGACACAGACAGAAGCGATCATAAGCGCTGTAAGGGACTCCAACAAAACAAATCCTGTTTTATTCAATTCTTTTTGTATAGCGACCACTCCCTATCTGGAATTGATACGTAATCGTCCGCTCTTTTTCTTCCCAATAAAATTGATAAGCTTTTAGTGAACTTTCATTCCCGGTTCTAGCAGCAAAAGTAATAGAAGCATGGCGTTTCAAGGTAATCTCATCAGGAATATCTAATACTTCCCAATTTATTTTATCTGGATTCGGAACATGAAAAATGATTTGATTCTCTTCACTATTCCAATAAAAGCCTGTTTGGATCTGATTCACAATAGCGATTTTTTGCGTAGAATAGATTCGTTTTTCAAATTGGCTGAAAAATTGATAGACTGCCAATTCATTCTTCCATGCAGAAAATGCGAGAACTGGAAAAGAAAGGATCGTTGTAAGTAATAAAATCAGTAAGAGTGATTCAAACAACGTATATCCTGATGCTAAAACCTTACCTTCAAGGCCGCTGATAGATTTCTGCATGTTCTCGTTTGATATAGCCTTCATTCAACAATTCCTCCACAGTAGGAACTCTTCCATTATTTTGAAGCGCATAGAGCTCTTTTTGTGTGTCTACCAACTGGATGATCGCTTCACGACTTTCTTGGTCTACATGATTCCTATAACGCGACAAATTAGGGACGAACAACAACACTAATACACTGATGATCAGTAAGACGATTAGCATTTCGATTAATGTAAAACCGCTATAATAAGATATTTTTTTCTTTTTCATGGCAAAACCTCCTCTATGCTTCCGTAAACAGGTAATAAAACAGCGGCATAAACTAATAAAATCAAAGCCGCTACGCCCAAAAAAATGATTGGCTGAATAAATTGCATCCAGTGATGAAGACGTTTGAAAAGCTGTTTTCTTGTCCATTCACTGTAAAAAATCAGTTCTTTACCTAAACTTCCCTTTGCCTCTCCCTGTAAAACAATTTTACTGAATTCTTCTGATAGAAAACGATAATTCTGGAACTGCTCAGCCAATGACATACCTGCCTCCAATCCTTGAATCAACTTAGAGGCAAGATGCTGAATCAGACTTTCTTGTTTCGTTTCCTTTAAGCAGACTATGATTTGCCTTAATTCGAAACCTTCATGAAAAAGCTTTCCAATCTCTAGTGACAAATAAGCCGATTGATACAAGGAATATATCGGTCCAATCAATAATTGTCTGCTTATCCATTCACTCTGATCAACAGGAGACAACTTCATCAGACGATACCTTACTAGTAAAGCCAATAGAGTAACCGCTAGGATGAATAGTAGAACATACCAATGAAAGACTTGTATCAGCTGAATCCCCCAATGCTCTTGCATGACCATTCCTGAACCAATAAGCTGAGGCAAAACGAACAACCGCATACTAAACAAGATACCTAGCAAAAAGGTGAGCAATAGCATCGGATATGCAAGCAGCTTTTTCAAATCATTGCGAAATCCTTCAACAAGCCGAAACTGTTTGGCAATTTCCAACAAAGTTGTCGGCAGATTCCCATGACGTTCAGCTAACTCGATCTGTACCAGTTGCTCTGCTCCATATCCTATTTGCGAAAGTACCTCACTAAACGCTTGCCCTTCCTTTAGCTGATGTTGGATGTTTGCCAAAATAACAGGTGGAAACGAACGGATCGTGAGTAATAAATAAAGGGATTCTTGCAGACTAAAACCAGATAAAAGCAGTTCTCCCATGGTTTGTGCAAACTGGTTTTGCTGGCTTCTTGTTAATCCTTTAGAATAGTTCTGACTGCCAAATATTTTCCTGAGCTTCTTCATAACTTTCCTCCCATGATTTTTTTACTGATTCTTCCTCCATAAATTGATAACTCCATAAAACAGAAGGATGGTGATTGGCATCTTCCAAAAGTTCTTGATAAATGACACCAGCTAAACATTCAGATAGCTCTTCTTTTTTCTTTGTCAGTTCATGGATTCTGACCAATGTACCTTCAAGATTGCGTGCATGTACGGTTGCAAAAACCCGGTGCCCTGTTAGTGCTGCTCTTACCGCAGCATGTGCAGTTGATTCATCTCTTATCTCGCCAATGATTAGCAAGTCTGGACGATGCCGTAATGCGAGTTTCAAAAGTGTATCATAAGTCTGTGCTATTTTCGGATTGATCTGTAGCTGCAGAAAAAACGGTTCTTCTATCTCTACAGGATCTTCGATAGTAATCACTTGCAATTTTTCTTCCAAAGCCAACCGATACATTAGAGAAGTCTTGCCTGATCCGACTGGTCCGCTGAAAAGGTATAATCCACGTCTGACGGTTTTCTGTAAAATAGTTGCAAAATCTCGAGAACTAAAGCAACGATGGGGTGTTTCAAAAGTACCGTATAATAGCCGAATCACTAAACTCTCTCGTTGAAGGTAATCTCCTACAGAAGACAACCGCAGACGAACTTCCTGTTTTTCTAAAGAATAAGTAAATGCACCTAACTGAGCTTTTCTTTTTTCTCCGATATCCATCTGTCCCAAATACTTAAATCTTGAGATCAGTTGCTGTCCATCTGCCGAAGAGACTTTCTTCCAGAATGTTCGTTTTTTTCCATAGCGAAAATAGATGTAAAATACTTCTGAAGCTGGCAATATATATACGTCTTGGGCATGTTTGGCAAAACTTTCACTTATCATTTGATCCGATAATCGTTTTATTTCCATTATTCTCCCCTCCACAAAAAACATACGTCTTTTTGATCTTTTTGTTTCAAATAAAATGAATTTACAAAAAAATATTGGCAAAAGCCGAATTTATGTTATACTTATAAAAATTTATCTTGGGAGGCACTCCATTGGAAACAACATTAAGGAAATATATCGAAGTAGCAAGTAAAAAAAAGCCTGCTGACCTAGTGATCAAGCATGCTAAGATCATCAACGTCTTTACGAAAGAAATCATGGAAAAAGATGTAGCAATCTGCGAAGGAATGATCGTAGGAATCGGTGAATACGAAGGAAAAAGCGTACATAATGCTAATGGGCAATATCTAGTGCCAGGATTCATCGATGGCCATGTGCATATCGAAAGCTCACTTTTATCACCAAGCGAATTTTCAAAAGTATCCTTGCTTCATGGAGTTACTACTGTAGTGACAGATCCCCATGAAATAGGAAACATTGCTGGGAGTACAGGTCTTGAGTTTATGATAGAAGATGCAAGACAAACACTCATGAATATCTTTTTTATGCTACCTTCTTGTGTACCTGTAACCCCTTTTGAGACCAATGGTGCAAATTTAAATGCAAAAAAATTAGCCCCTTTTTTACAAAAACCCGAAGTTTTAGGCTTAGCTGAAGTCATGAACTATCAAGCAGTAGCAAATAATGAAGCAGACATCCTAGAAAAGATCCAATTGATGCACCAGCATAAGAAAAAAATTGACGGGCATGCAGCTGGTATCGGCATGGAAGAGTTAAATGTTTATCCTGCAGCAGGTATTCGGACGGATCATGAAGCTACAACTGCAAAAGAAGCTAAAGAACGTTTGGATCTTGGTATGTATTTAATGGTTCGAGAAGGGACTGTTGCAAAAGATCTGGCATCGCTACTACCGGCGATCACACCTGAAAACTCAAGAAGATGCTTCTTTGTCACCGATGATAAACTGATCAATGATTTAGTAAAAGAAGGATCAATCGATCATATCGTCCGTCAAGCTATTGCACTTGGAATCGATCCATTACAAGCCATTCAGATGGCAACATTGAATGCAGCAGAATGTTTTGATTTGAAAACACTAGGTGCGATTGCCCCTGGGTATCAAGCTGATTTCTTCTTAACAGACGATCTTACCAAGCTACCAATTCATGAAGTTTTCTATAAGGGAACATTAGTTGTTCAATCTGGGCAACTCCAAGACCATTTATTTGCTGATCATTCAAATTCATATACGTGTTGTCTGCCAAAACTAAACGCTCAACCATTAAATCCACATTCGTTAGAGCTGCTTCTTTCTTCTTCACAAGCCCATGTGATCGAAATTATCCCGAATAGTCTAGTGACTAAAGATTTGGTAGAAAAAGTGGACCGACAAGGCGAACGATTCATTCCTTCAATCGAAAAAGACCAATTAAAGATTGCGGTGATCGAGCGTCACCATCAAACGGGAAACATTGGATTAGGCATAGTGAAAGGATTTCAGCTGAAACAAGGAGCGATAGCGACAACGATTGCCCATGACTCGCATAATCTAGTTGTCGTTGGGACAAACGACGAGGATATGCTGTATGCTGCTAATCTTTTGATTCAAAAAGGTGGCGGGATGACCGTTGTCAACAAACAGCAGGAAATAGCTTGTGTTTCTCTTCCTATAGGCGGAATCATGACACAGGAACCTTTTTCGATCGTCTATGAACAGTTGAATGAATTAATAACTAAAGCACATCAACTAGGAGCAGCTAAAACCTTTGATCCTTTTTTGACACTTTCTTTCTTAACATTATCTGTCATACCCGAATTGAAGATCACCGACAAAGGATTATTTTCATTTTCTCGCTTCCAATTGATTCCACCTTGTGGAAAAACCGATGAAATAAATACATTTTAAATCAAATAAATCCCAGAAAATACATTACATCTGTAATGTTCATTTTCTGGGATTTATTTATGGATATTAATGTTTTTATGAAAGCAGAAAGTTAGTTTCGCAGATTTTTCTTTTTGGTCTTATCTTGAAATTGAGCTTCTACTCGATAAATACGTTGACCTTTTGAAGAAAATTTTTCTTCATACTCCGTCATAATATTGCCTTCAAATTGACTTTGATGTAAATCTAACCATACCTGTTTGAGGATCATGCCATATTGAGAAAAACTTGCCAGAGAATACTCAAACAATCCTTGATTATCTGTTTTGAAATGGATTTCTCCATTTGGACGAAGAATCTGTTCATCTACAGCAAGAAAAGTCTTATATGTCAATCGCCGTTTTTCATGACGTTTTTTTGGCCATGGATCGGAAAAATTCAGATAGATTTGATCTACTTCGCTGTCAGCGAAATACTCTGTCAACGCTGATCCATCCACATGTAGAAGTTTCAGGTTAGGAAGCGGTTGTTCGATCAACTTGTCTAGTGCAATCGAAACAACACTGACCTGCATTTCTACTCCAATATAATTGATTTCAGGATGGGCTTTTGCCATTCCAGTGATGAACTGGCCTTTCCCCATACCAATCTCAATGTGGATTGGATGATCGTTTTCAAACAATTCATTCCATTTTCCCTTCCACAATGTTGGATCACTAATTACAAAATTCGGGTGAGCCGCTAACATTTCCGCTGCTCCCGGACGATTTCGGACACGCATTATTTATCTCCATTCCTTTCCTCTAATTAAAAAGGTCTGGCCAAATCTCCGCAGAGTTTGGGCCAAACCTCAGCCACTGAAAATTCGTTTTAATTGTAAAATTTCTTCGTTCATCCGTCGATGATCTTCACGTTTGCAATATCTGGTGATTTCTTGGAGCAAATTCATGGCCGCATACCAATGAAATTTTTCAAGCATTTCGTCAGTCGGGCGTATGCCATAACTGATCAGCCACTGATTCCAGCTAGACAGTGGCACATAATTTCCTAAAATCGTTGCAATATCCACCGCAGGGTCTGCAAACATGATTGAATCCCAATCGACTAGATATAAATAATTTTTACATACTAACCAATTACGATGGTTTACATCTCCGTGTACTACTGATAAGTTTTCCTTATCTATTGACGGGATCTGCTCACGAAGAAAACGATGGACAATTTGCAGAAATTGATTTTTCTGGAGTTCTTCCGGTAATTCTTTTTCATATTTTTGCAGCATCTTCTCCGGCGTCATGACACGACCACCGATACGGGTCAGCATGGTTTTAAGAGAATTTGAATGATGTAAATGGTACAAAACATCAATCACGTCGTTTCTTTGACCAATCTCATTAGGAGTCAGCAAGCGACCTTCCAGCCACTCTTGTGCTGTCAAAGTATCGCCATTCCCCGTTCGTTTTGTCCAAACAAGTTTTGGTGTAATTCCTTCCCTTGAAAGAGCAGCCAACATCGGAGTTGTGTTTCGTTTAATAAAGACTTTGTCCTCATCACGCATGCCTATGTATGTTTTTCCTGTGTCGCCTTTGATGGGACGTAACCGCCACTCTTGGTCTAACTGAAACTCCATCATGCATTCTCCCGTCCTCTTACTCTTTGTTTTGCAGTACTTATTATTCTAGTCGCCTGAACACTACACGTCAAGCACATATACGTTCTTTTTCATTTAATTGCCATTCAAAAAACCAGCTTTTCTCAAAAAAAATAGAACGAACAGCATTCTTACTGTCAACGCTCTATTTTTCATTCTCATTTTTACCCTACACAGCTTTGTTTTCAGTCTGACATCTTCTTCAAACGAGTTGGTACATATAGTTTAACAAAGAGCATAGTAACAATCAAATAAGCCGCTAGCGGAACCCATCGCTGCTGCCCATCTAATACGACTGCAGCAATCAAACCAAAAATAACCGACGCGATAATTAATACCCATGTGAGTAGATACTGAATCGCCTGCTTCTTCTGATTCTTATGGATTGGATAAAGCTGAACGAGAACCATATAGCGGAACTTGTTCGCTAAAGGTAACAGTTGGAAACCGATCAAATATAAAAATAAGAAACCGATAATCAGACTAAAATAAAAGTCGACTACTCCGGCAATCAATAACCCACCTATAATTACTAATCGGAAATAAAGACCACTAAAATCAGAACCTCTTGCCAATCTTCTTGCAAACAAGTAAAGATAAGTGTTTTTTGATTCTCTTTTAATATGAGTCAATATAGGATCCAAATAGCGTCTTCTTTTGATCTTTGCCGTAATTTCAGGAACATCTGTGAATAAATTGATAAATTGATAGATCTGATGCAACCTATGTTCTTCTACATGCACCATTTTCTCCCAATCCAATCCTTTTTCTTGTTGCTTCCACAAAAACCAGTAATATAGACTTGCCTGTACTAATGCACCTGCTATTCCTGCCCATATCAGCCAATAAAATGATAGAAACAAAAAGATCAGAGAAGAAAAAAACCAGCCTAATTTCCAATAACGAATAACTTGTTGATCTAGTCGAAACAATTCTGCTCTCTTGATTTGCAGATGACTGAATTTCAAACTCCATAATATGATCAGATAGACGAAAAACATCGAAAAGGATTGCTCCGTACTAACCACCACTAATGGCATGGCCAATCCGCATGCCAATATCAAAAAGATCAACGGAAAAATGCAAGAATAGCGAAAAGCTCGTTCCAAATAGGTTTGCATTTCTTTTTCTTTAGGAAGTAAAAAAACAATATCTGCTGCCTCTGCAAAAGTAGCCATCTTACCCACGAATAAACAGAGCATCCAAAATACAGAGATTATGAGCCCTCCAATTGCAAACGGTGGCTGCAGGGTTTTCAACCAATTAGAATAATATAATCCCACACCGCCAATCAAGAAAAGACAAACTAAAACAAAATGATCGTTCAATACATAACGCATATATTTCATCATTTTCTTTTGATGTCTTGCTAAACGTTTTTGAAAAAAACTACTCATGTGCCTGCTCCTTTGTTAAAGCAATGTAGATTTCGTCCAAAGAAGAATCCGGCAGCTGAAATTCTTTTCTCAACATCTCAAGAGAACCGTCTGCTCGTATCTCTCCGTTATGTAAGACCACAAAACGATCACAATATTTTTCTGCAGTAGCTAAAATATGCGTAGACATCAAAATACCGGCTCCTTCTTTTTTCATTTCTACCATCAATTCAAGCAATGCATTGATAGCTAGTGGATCCAAGCCTAAAAATGGTTCGTCGATGATATATAAAGAAGGCTCGATCAAAAAGGCGCATAAGATCATCACTTTCTGTTTCATTCCCTTTGAAAAATTAGCTGGGAACCAGTCAAGACGATTAGATAACCGAAAAGTCTCCAACAACTTTTCTGCTCTTTTCATTGCTGTATCCATAGGTATATCGTAGGCCATCGCAGTGACTTCGATATGTTCTCTCAATGTCAATTCTTCATATAAAGAAGGAGTCTCTGGAATATACCCAATTTGTTTGCGATATTCTTCCGTATTTTTCTTTAAGGATAGATGATTGATTTCTATCGTTCCTTTTGAAGCTTCCAGCAGACCGATAATGTGCTTGATGGTCGTACTTTTCCCTGCTCCGTTCAGTCCAATCAACCCTACTATCTCTCCAGGCTGTACATCGAAACTGATATCTTTTAACACAGGGAGATGTCCGTACCCCCCTGTGACATGATCGATAATTAAACTCATTCTTTTTCCTCCGCCATTTATTTTTATTTATTATACCACGAAGAAAATGACGGTATTTTGTTTTTTTCCTTACAATAGCTTTAACTTATGGTAAAGTTAAGCTGAAGTATTTATTCTTTATAGAAAGGATGTTTTATATGGAAAACTGTATTTTTTGCAAAATCATCAATCAAGAAATCCCAAGCTATAAAATATATGAAGACGACAAGGTCTATGCTTTTTTAGACATCTCTCAAGCAACGAAAGGACACACATTAGTTGTGCCTAAACGTCATGTAGCAGATATTTTTGAATATGATCCCGAACTTGCAGGAGAGGTTTTTTCGCGTGTGCCTAAGATTGCTCAAGCATTGGAAAAAGCTTTTCCAGAAATGAAAGGTCTTAATATCTTGAATAACAACCGTGAACTAGCCTATCAATCTGTTTTTCATTCACATATCCATTTAGTCCCTCGCTACAGCAAAGAGGATGATTTTTCTATTCACTTTGGCAATCATCAAGATAGTTATGGATCGGAAGAACTAAAAGCTATTCAAGAAACAATCGTAAAGCAGGTGTCCTGCGATGATTAAAAACTTTTTCAAAGGACTGTTATTTGGAGCTGCTGCTGGCACTGTCGGAGGTCTATTATTGGCGCCCAGGAGCGGGAATGAAACAAGAAAGAAACTGATCGAAGAATTGGAAGAAGCAACAACTCTGACAAATGATTTAAATAACAGCCTGAATCATTTTAAAAGCGCATTGATCGAAACAAAAGAAACAGCTGAATCTGTGATTCCTGCTTTCCAAGAAGCAATCAAAAAAGATATCGAAGATTTTAAATTCCAAGCCGAACCACGTATCACACAAATCAATGAACAAGTAGAAAAACTAAAAGCTGATCTGCCAGAGTATCCTGAACAAATATAATAATGATTATTTTCTCAACAGATTTAACTATATAAGTGAGAAAAGTTTGCGTATTTCCTAGGAATGTGATGAAATTTTGAATTTTGTTTGAAACTACCACGACAACGTTTTTAAAGGAAATGGGATATGGTATAGTTAATATATAAAAATAATAACTAATTACAGGAGTGCAAATTTTAATGAAAAAAAAATCAATTATTTTGGCAGCTACTAGTGCGTTGGCTGTTTTAACTCTAGCAGCTTGTTCAGGCGATACTAATAAAGATATCGCAACGATGAAAGGCGGAACAATCACTGTATCTGATTTCTATGATGAAGCAAAACTTGAATCATCGAACCAATCCTTAGTACAACGGATGATCATTTATAAAGTATTCAATAACAAATATGGCGATAAAGTAACCGATAAGCAAGTGGATGCAGAATACGACAAACAAGCGAAATCATTAGGTGATACTTTTGAATCACAATTAGAAGCTGCTGGATATACGAAAGATACTTATAAAGAATATATTCGTAACAATTTAGCTTTTGAAGCTGGCTTGAAAGCTCACGTAGATATTACAGATGACGATTTGAAAACTGCTTGGAAATCTTTCCATCCAGAAGTAGAAGCACAAATCATCAAATTATCAAGTGAAGATGAAGCAAAAGATGTGAAAAAATCAGCGGATGATGGAGATGATTTCTCTAAATTAGCCAAAGACAAATCAACTGATACAGAGACAAAAGAAGATGGCGGTAAAGTTAAATTCGACTCAACGACAACAACTATTCCTGCAGAAGTAAAAGAAGCAGCTTTCAAATTGAAAGACGGTGAGATCTCCGATGTTATTACTACAACAAATCCTACTTCTTATGCGACAGAATACTACGTTGTCAAAATGGTGAAAAACCAAAATAAAGGCAATGACATGGATAAATACAAAGATCAACTAAAAGATATCGCTACTGAAACTAAACTAAGTGACAATGCATTCACAACTAAAGTAATCGGTGAAGAATTAAAAGATGCAAATGTAAAAATCAAAGATGATGCCTTTGAAAATGTGTTGAGTGCATTCACAACAACTTCATCAAGTACGAAAGACTCAAGTGAAACTACAGCTTCAACAAAGAGTTCTGACACAAAATCAACTGATTCAACAAAAGAATCTTCAACTGAAGAAACAACTGATTCATCAAAATAAAAGAAAACAAAAAAAGCGAAGACTTATGTCTCGCTTTTTTGTTTTGAATGAAAAAAATAAATTTTTGCTATAAATCTTTTGGTACATAGAAACTTCGGTTGTCCATACCGAAAATCCGATCGGTGTATTTTCCTGGTTCTGTTTGACGAATCGAAGTCAACATCATCTGCATCGAAGCATCGATATTGTCGATTTGATGTAATATTTCTGCTTCCATTATTCTTGGACGTACAGGTGAGCCATATTCTAATAAGCCATGGTGTGCTAAAACCATATGACGTAATACGAGAACATCTTCGTCAGCTTCGCTGATTTTCAACGCAAGACAGGCTTTAGTTATTTCTTCGTCAATCAATACCAGATGACCGATCAAATTTCCTGCAAGCGTATATTCTGTCGACATAGGACCGGAAAGTTCAATCACCTTTCCTAAATCATGCAAAATGATACCAGCATACAACAATGCTCGATTCAGCTCAGGATATTCATCGGCGATTGATTTCCCTAAGTGAAGCATTGTCAAAGTATGATAAGCTAATCCGCTGGCAAATGCATGATGGTTTCTTTTTGCTGCCGGAAACTCAAAAAATTGTTTTTGATATTTATTAAGTAGATAGCGAACAATACGATTCCAATGCGCATTGGTGATCTCAAACAACAATTGATTGATTTCTTCTTCCATTTCTTCTTTCTTCAAAGGGGCTCTTTCCATGTATAAACTAGGCTCTCCTGGCTCATCTACCCTTGTTAAGCGCATATGAAGAATCTTTACTTGAGGGTTTCCTTGATAAACCTCTCTTTTACCGTTTAGAAAAACGACTGTGCCGGCTGTAAATTTATTGATTTCCTCCTCCGAAGCATCCCAGTATTTACCATCGATAGTACCTGAAGTATCTTGGAAAGTAAAAGCAATAAATTTTTTTCCGTTTTTAGCGATTCTTACATCTGCACTTTTGATCAGGACAAATTGTTCAAACTGCTCATCGATTACTAAATCACGAATTTTTTTCATTATTTGCTCCTTCTAATTGTTTTACGATTTGGTTCATCTCATGGTAATAGCTTACCATTTCTTTATCAGAAGAAAAACAAATTATTTGATACTTTTCTCCAAATTTAGCTAAAAGTTCAGCTAATTGATACTTTCGCTGATGATCATAATGAAGCCAGCCATCATCAATGATGATCGGGCATATCGAACGGTTAGCTTCTAATGAGAGGTAAGCAAATCTCATCGCCATAATCAGCTGATCTTTCGTACCTGTAGATAACTCATAGATGGGAAATTCTGTATATCCGTCTGTTAAAGTCAGTGTATCATTTTTCAGTAATATCTTCTGATAATTTCCTTTTGTTAAAATACCTAAATAATCACCTGCTGCTCTTAACAACTGGGGTAATTGTCTTTCACTCATCTCTGTTGAAAGATCACCTAAGAATGTCCCGGCGATTTCAAGTGCTCCCCATTCCTCCAGTAATTCCTGTAATTTTGCTTTTTGCCGGCTAGCTTGTTGATAAAGTTCGTCCAATGTGCCGTCTCTTTGCAACTCTTCTACTTGAAGTTGGAGTCGTTGCCGATTTTCACTTGCTTCTTTTTCTTCTTGCTGGAGTTGGGATTGCTTTTCTTTCAGTTGGCGCAGTCTTACAGATAATTTCTCTTTTGTCAGCTCTTCAGGAAATAGTGGAGTAAGCATTTCCGATAATTCATTGTATCTTTTCATCTGCTGTTCGGCTTGTTTGGCTTTTTGTAAAAAGACAGGTACTTCCGAAGGATAAGATAAGCCTGCTTGAGTCAATTGTTCGCTGTATTCTTGTATCCATACTTTTTGTTTCTTTTTCAGTTGATTGATTTCTTGCTTCAATAAAGTATTTTGCTGATAGCTTCTGGCAAATTTCATCTGTTCCATCTCTTGTATAAAACGGGAAAGCAATACCATTTTTTCTGAAATTGTCTTATCTTGTATCGGTAACCATTCTTTAACAAACTCAAATTTTTGGTCGATTTGTCGTAGTTTTTCTTGTATTTCCTGTTCTCTTTTATGTTTCCGCTCAAATACGCCATATAATTTCTGATAATCTATGACTTCCTGTCCATATTCTTTCATGAGTTTGAGCGTATCCATCTTTCCTAAGTGCCGATGATCCGCAAAACGATATACTTCTTGCTGAAGAATCTGTTTTTCTTCTCCAGTTCTCTTTTGTTTTTCTTCTGCTTCAGCTAATTGAGCTAAGGCTAGATCAAGTTGTCCTAGTTTTTCTTGCCACATTCCTTTTATCTCAGAGAAATCATTTTTAGTTTTAATTTTTGGTTGCCTTTTGTAGAAGAAATAGCCAATCATGCCTGCACCAATTAGTAAAAGGATCACTTTCAAGGGCATTGGTACAAATATACCTGCAATGATTATTGCTCCACCAGCCATCAGCATATACGGTTTAGATGAAGAGACTGGTGCTATCTCTGACTGATTTTGTAATAATGCTGGATAGGTCTCTTCCAAGTCATTCACTTCTGCTTCAATCATCTCTTGCTGTTCTTTAGCTATTTGGAGACGCACAGAAATCTGGCTTTCTAGATCAGCAATCCTTCTTTCTTCAGCCAGAAGATGCTTCCATTCTTCTTCATATAAAAATTCTTCCGGTAACGGATTTTTCTGCCAATGCCACCTTTGTTCCAAAATCTTCAATTCTGAATTTGTTTCTCTAGTCTCAATTTGTAATCTTTGCCATTCTTCGTTTAATTGTTCCGCTGTAAATTGAAGTTGCTGGAGATCTTTTAGTTCCTGCTCCTGCTCTAAATAAAAATAATATCTGGCTGACTGCTGATCCATCCCGCTATGCTTTTCCAGTGTTGCTTCTAATTCTTCCAAACGCTCATTTGTTTGCTGATACCGTTTGGAGAAAGACTCCAGATCTAAAAGAAGTTGCTCATCAGGAAGACCTGTAGTGCTGTTTTTTTTGAGAGATTGCCATTCTTCATATAAAGAAAAATTAAGTTCTTGCTGTCTGGCTAATGAAAATTGTTTGTTCGCCTCTTTTAATTGTGCCAATAACTGCTGCTGTTGCGACTCGTATTCCTGTTCTTGTTGGATCAACTTGCCAAAATAAGCTTCCTGTTCTTGTTTTTGATGAATTTTTTCTTGCAGCTCTTTCCATTCATTTAATTTTTGATTGATTAGTAGTTTTTGGCCTTTTTTCTTGAATAATTGTTGTGCTTTGTGATAATATTCTTGCCGCTTTTGGAATACTTGAGAACTGCCCGTGATGCCTAAAGAAATCAGCGCATCATGTAGCTCTTTTTCTCTCAAATGATCTAGTTCCATCAACTGTTCCTGCTGGAAAGTAAATACTTGCTGGAATAACTCTTTCGTTAAAGGCGCAATCAATTTTTCTAGTAACTCATCACTTCCCACTTGATCCCCCAGCCACACCTTCGATTTTCCGCGATTTTGCTGCTTGTAGCGCTCGACAGCAAATTCACCATATACAGGATGTTTAAGCCATATTTTGCCGCCATAGGCTGAGCCGTCTTTTGGTGTATAATCCTTTTTTTTACGGCCTTTTGAAGGGAAACCAAATAATATTGCTTGAATAAATTGATAAATCGTTGATTTTCCTGCTTCGTTTCCCCCATAGATCAGCTGATTGCCTGAATAAAAGTCAAAACTTTTTTGACGCCATTTTCCAAAAGCAGCAATCTCGATCCTTAAAATCTTCATTCCTGATCCTCCTCAAATAAAAAATCTTGATTAAGCAGCTGCTTGGCTTTTTCAAGTGTTTCTTCTTGGTATTCCGGCAGTTCGCTCAATATTCTAGCCGCTTCTTGATGACTATATACTTCATTTAAAATTTGTTGGAAATCTTGGGGTGTCTGATAGTATTGAAATAACTGTTCCATCAATTTAGCAGAAGCAGCAAGTGGGATCTTCGTATAAAAGGTATCCTCTATGAGAGAAATACGCCAAATAAAGAAATCATTTATCCTATCTGAGAATTCCTCTAACAAATAGTCTAATAGCTCTCCTGATTGTATCCGTTCCAAAACATCTGTATTGAGATGGTCATAATCTTTTAATTTTATTTCGATTAAACTAAAACCATACTCTACTTTTGAAAGTTGCTGACGAATGTGAACAATGACCTCTTTTGTCGTTCTTGCTTTCCTCAATGATATTTCCTTTGTCTTCCAATAGACCTCTGCTACTTTAATCGGATGTATTTGGCAACTTCCTTTACTTAATTCAACTAGTAGAATAGATGTAGAAGCTTGTTCCTTTTTAGTATGACCTTGAGGCGCACCTGGATAAACAATTGTTTGCTTTTCATTTAAGACCGTTGGCACATGGATATGCCCTAAAGCCCAATAATCGTATCCCTTTTCTTGCATCTTTGAGGGTTGGAAAGGAGCATAGTTTCCTTTTTGAGAGACGCCAGGTTCCCCGTGGTACAACCCAATATGGTAATCTGTGAGTTCTCTAGAAGGAAATTCCATCACTTTGTCTTTTTGAATCCATAGTTGTCGATAACTGAATCCACTGAGAGAGACAGTTTCTCCACTTTTTATCGTTATTTTTTTTGTCTCTACCGTTTCGGATGTAAATAAATGGACATTTTTAGGAAAGGAGAACCAATACCGCTCTTTTTGATAGAAATCATGATTTCCGAATATTATAAATACAGGTATATGGTTCTTTTCTAACCGTTTCATCTGTTCTGAAAAATGTTTCTGTATTTTTAATGAAGGACGATTTTGATGAAAATTATCTCCTGCAAGTAAAACAAAATCAACGTTATTTATTATTGCCTGTTCAATGATATTTGATAAAACGGTCAGATTCGTCTTCAATAGTTTTTCCTGTACAGTTTTATCAAGAGTTGTCAGTCCTTCAAATGACCGATCCATATGTAAATCTGCCGCATGGATAAATTTCACCATTAAAAATTTCCTCCTTTTTTTCTTTTATCATACCATTTTCAATAGCTTTTTTCATTAATAACCGAAAATTTGTTCGCATTACACAAAGAAATTACGATAAATGGCCGGCTTCAAAAAATGAGTTTATTCGAAAAAAAGATTGTGACATGATTTTTGTCACAATCCTAAATATCTATGTTATATTCGCTTCGTTTGACACTGAAGAAGTACTATTTATACTGGAATTTATGCTCCATTTTTCCGTATTTAGAATTCTATGTTCTATACTACCTTAATTAGTTTATATGGTAAGAATTCTTTCAAATGCTTGAGATACTCCGTCTTTATCATTTGAAACAGTGACATAATCAGCTTTTTTCATGATTTCTTGATGACTATTTCCCATTGCAAAACTAATATCTGCACTTTCAAACATAGATAAGTCATTTAAACTATCTCCGATCGCGATTCTCAAAGGTTTCTTTAAATTGTAGATTGATTCCAAACGATCAAACACCACGCCTTTAGATACATTTTGAGGTACGATTTCAATATTTACAGGTGCCGATTCAGTAACAGACACATTTAGCATCTTTTTCAAATGGTTAAATATATTAGCTTTCAATTGACGATTAGGAATAAAAATAAAAAATTTGTAAATGCTGATAGCATCCTTTTCTATAATTTCCTCAATATTATTATAAGGGATTGAACAAATAGATTTTTCATACTCAAGCTCATAGTTTAGCTCTTTGATAGAAAATTCACTCCCTACCTCGTGAAAAATTTTTTTCATTTTATTTTTATAATTCTGAGATTCATAACTTCCGAGATTTGTATATATTTTGGTTGGAAATTTCGATAGGACAGAATCAATTTTTTTTACATCATTTTTATCGAAGGAAGACTCAAATATCTTTTTTTCTCCATCAAATCCAACAGAACCATTTAACCCTACTGCTGGTATCCTTAAACCAGATTTTTTGAGAATATTATTAATGTCTTCTACTTCTCTTCCAGAACAAATGAATGGAAAACAGTCTTCCGGTAAATGTTTCATTGTTCTTGCATTTTTTTGACTAATGCTCTGGTCAGAATTCAAAAGAGTACCGTCTAAATCTATACCAATTAGTTTCATTTCATCCATGTCTCCTATACGTTGATTATAAATTCACTGCTTATTGTAAGTCTAAATTTCTCACAAAACATATACTAATTATACCTAATTTAAGTAAGTACAAACATCATTTTAAGAATAGGAAAGGACATTTATATACTATTCTCTGTATTTTTGATTTATAAATAAATATGAATTGAATCCAAATCAGCTATATTACTATTTTATAATAACCAACTATAAAAAACGAAGTTAGGTGAAAAACTAACTTCGATATTCATAAAAGACTCTATTAGTTCAACTTAGCAAAAGATTTAAACAAAAAAAGATGAACTATTTCTAGTTCATCTTTTTGCCTTTGCGTGGCGACGTCCTACTCTCACAAGGGGCAACCCCTCACTACAATCGGCGCTAAGAAGCTTAACTTCTGTGTTCGGCATGGTTACAGGTGTATCCTTCTCGCTATCGCCACCACACTGTGGTGTTATCTTTTATTGAGTAAATTTTGTTCACTCAAAACTGGATTTGAAGTCACATAAGTTTTTTTCCGAGATCTTTTCTTTTAACCTATTGGTTAAGTCCTCGATCGATTAGTATCAGTCCGCTCCATACATCACTGTACTTCCACTCCTGACCTATCTACCTGATCATCTCTCAGGGATCTTACT